>JACCQW010000291.1 GCA_013813955.1 Solirubrobacterales bacterium | reverse complement strand
GCCTCGCGCACGAAGCTCTCGATGATCGGCGAGAGCTCGTCGGCCTCGGGGTGCCACTGCACGCCGAGCGCGAAGCGGTTGGCCTCGAGCTCGATCGCCTCCGGCAGCTCGTCCATCGCGGCCCACCCGGTGACGCGATAGTCGTCACCGATGCGGTCGACCCCCTGATGGTGGTGGGACTTCGTCGCGTGGCGCTCCTCACCCACCGCACGCGCGGCCAGCGACCCTGCCTGGAGGCGGACGTCATGGTCGGCGCCGTCGAAGGTGCCGCTCACGCGCCGGTGCTCGTGGTGACCGAAGCGCTCGGGCAGGTGCTGGTGCAGCGTGCCTCCCCGCGCCACGTTCATGAGCTGCATGCCCCGGCAGATGCCCAGCAGCGGCAGATCGCGCTCCAGCGCGCGCCGCGCGAGGGCGACCTCGAAGGCATCGCGCTCGGCGACGCTGCCGCGCGTCTCGGCGTGTGGCTGCGCCCCGTAGACCGCCGGGTCGATGTCCGCGCCGCCGGCCAGGATCAGCCCGTCGACGTGCTCGAGCACCTCGTCGGGACCTGCCGTCAGCGCGGGGTCCGGTGCCAGCAGGAGCACCATCCCTCCGGCGCGTTGCACGGCGTCGACGTAGTTGCGCGGCAGCAGGTAGGACTCGAGGTCCCACACGCTCCAGCGCGCGCGCTCCAGCGGGGTGCAGATGCCGATGACCGGACGCGACATGTCGCGCATAGGATGCCCGCCCATGAGCTATGAGACCCTCGAGGTGCAGCGCCGCGGTGGCGCGGCGACCATCCGCATGAACCGCCCCGACGCGCTGAACGCCTTCAACGCCCAGCTCGCCGCCGACCTCGGCGCCGCCCTCGTTGCGCTGGCCGCCGACGACGCCGTGCGGGCGGTGTGCCTCACGGGCGCCGGCCGCGCGTTCTCCTCGGGCGCCGACCTCAAGGACATGTCCGGCCGCCAGAGCACCCCCGACGGGCACCCGGACCTCGAGGCCATCCTGCACGAGCGCTACCACCCGATCATCGCGACGATCCGCCACATGCCCAAGCCTGTCGTGGCGGCGCTCAACGGCGGGGCCGTGGGCGTCGGCTGCGGCATCGCGCTCGCGTGTGACCTCCTCGTGGCCAAGGAGTCCGCCTACCTCCTGCTGGCCTTCGTGAACATCGGGCTCGTGCCCGACGGCGGCTCGTCGCTGTTCATCCCCGCGCGCGCAGGCATGGCGCGCGCGGCCGAGATGGCGATGCTCGGCGAGCGCGTACCGGCACGCCAGGCGCTCGAGTGGGGCCTCGTCAACCGGGTCCTCGCCGAGGACGAGTTCGAGGCCGGCGTCACCGAGCTGGTGGACAGGCTGGCGGCGGGGCCCACCCGGTCCTACGCCGGCACGAAGCGCCAGCTGAACAACTGGCTGTACTCGCGCATGGAGGAGCAGCTCGCCCTCGAGGCCTCCGTCCAGCAGGAGATGGCCGGCAGCGGCGACTTCGCCGAGGGCGTCATGGCGTTCCTCCAGAAGCGGCCGGCCGCGTTCGGAGGGGCATGAGGCCGGCCCGCCCGGGTGCGGGGCAAACGGCGGTCGCATGAATAGAATGCCCGCCGCCTTGGGTCACGACCGTTCCCCCACCCCGCGACGCCGTCTATTCGCATGCAGCTTCGGCGCCGTGACCGCCGGCCTGCTCGTGCTCGCCACGGGGGCCTCGGCCGACCTGCTGACCCCCGAGTCGGGTGGGTCGCCCAACGCGGACGACATCGACTCGCTCTACAAGCTGGTCCTCGCCGTCGCCGTGGTCGTCTTCGTGGGCGTCGAGGGCGCGCTGCTGTACTCGCTGATCAAGTTCAAGGCGCGCAAGGGCGCGGTCGCCGCCCAGATCCGGGGCAACACCAACCTGGAGATCGGGTGGACGGTGGGCGCCGCCGTCGTGCTCGTCGTCCTGGCCGTCGTGACGTTCGTCAAGCTCGACGAGATCCGCACCCCGCCCAACTCAGACGCCGGGGGCTTCCAGGCCACGGCCGACGGCGTCCTGTCCGCCTCGGCCTTCCGGCCCGAGCCGCCGGACGGCAAGGCGCTGAACATCAAGGTCAACGGCCAGCAGTACATCTGGCGCTACACCTATCCCGACGGCGACGAGAACATCCTCAACAACGCGTTCTCCTACGAGGAGATGGTCGTGCCCACGAACACGACGGTCACGCTGGACATCGACGCCCAGGACGTGGCGCACTCCTGGTGGATCCCCGCGCTGGGCGGCAAGTTCGACGCGATCCCCGGGCACACCAACTACACCTGGTTCAAGGTCCCCGAGCCCGGCGTCTACTCCGGCCAGTGCGCCGAGCTGTGCGGGCGCAACCACGCCAACATGGTCGCGACCGTTCGCGCCGTCGAGCCGGCCGAGTTCGAGCGCTGGCTGGCCGCCAAGCGCCGGGAGATCGGCCAGAGCAACGCCGCCGCCCAGAAGGCGCGCGAGAAGATCGAGGCGCAGCAGCAGACCGGCGACGAGGCCCCCTAGGAAGGAAACCGTGGCAGCCGCTGACAGCACCGTCGCACTCCCTCAGATCACCGCCCACCGCGTAGAGCGCGACGAGGGCGGCTGGCGCTCGTGGGTGACCACGACCGACCACAAGAAGATCGGGATCATGTACCTGGTCACGACCTTCGTCTTCTTCATCCTGGGCGGGGTCGAGGCGCTGTTGATGCGCGTCCAGCTCGGCGCGGCGGACAACACGTTCCTCACGCCGTCGACCTACAACGCGCTGTTCACGATGCACGGCACGACGATGATCTTCCTGTTCGTCGTGCCGATCATGGCCGGCTTCGGCAACTACTTCGTGCCGCTGATGATCGGGGCGCGCGACATGGCGTTCCCCAAGCTCAACGCCCTCTCGTACTGGCTGCTGCTCGCGGGCGGGATCGTCTTCTACGGCTCGCTGTTCTTCAACCCGCCCGAGGCCGGGTGGACGTCCTATGCGCCGCTGAGCACTGAGGCCTACTCGTCCAACGGGGGCCTGGACGCGTGGATCTTCCTCATCCACCTGACCGGCATCTCGTCGCTGGTGGGCGCCATCAACTTCTATGCGACGATCGCCAACATGCGCGCGCCCGGCATGGGCTGGGGACGCCTGCCGCTGTTCGTGTGGACGTTGCTCACGTACGCGATCCTGCTGATCCTCGCGCTGCCGGTCATCGCGGGGGCGGTGACGCTGCTGCTCACCGACCGGCACTTCGGGACGTCGTTCTTCGATGCCAGCGCCGGCGGCGACCCGCTGCTGTGGCAGCACCTGTTCTGGTTCTTCGGTCACCCCGAGGTCTACATCATGATCCTGCCCGGGTTCGGGATCATCTCCGAGGTCCTGCCGGTGTTCGCCCGCAAGCCGATCTTCGGCTACAAGGCGATCGCCGCCGCGACCGTGGTCATCGCGTTCCTGGGCCTGCTGGTGTGGGCGCACCACATGTTCTCCACGCCGAGCCCCACGATCGTGCTGGTCTTCTTCATGATCAGCTCGTTTCTGATCGCCATCCCCACCGGCGTGAAGATCTTCAACTGGATCGCCACGCTGTGGCGCGGCACGATCGAGTTCCGCACGCCGCTGATCTTCGCCGTCGGCTTCATCTCGGTGTTCCTGATCGGCGGCATCACCGGCGTCTTCCTCGCCGTCTTCCCCGTCGACTGGCAGCTGACGGACACCTACTTCGTCGTCGCGCACCTGCACTACGTGCTCGTCGGCGGCTCGGTCTTCGCGATCTTCGCCGGGATCTACTACTGGTTCCCGAAGGTCACCGGCCGGATGCTCAGCGAGTCGCTGGGCAAGTGGTCGTTCGGCTTCATGTACGTCGGCATCAACGTGACGTTCCTGATCCAGCACTCGATCGGCCTGGACGGCATGCCGCGGCGCGTCTACGAGTACCCCGACGTCGGCAACCTGGCGCTCTACAACCTGATCTCGACGATCGGCTCGTTCATCCTCGCGACCGGCATCGGCCTGACGGTGATCAACGTCGTGCGCTCGATGAAGGTCGGCGTGCCGTCCGGACCGGACCCGTGGAAGGCGAACACGCTCGAGTGGTTCACGGACTCGCCGCCGCCGGTCAACAACTTCGACACCATCCCGCGCGTGCGCTCGGTCGAGCCGATGAAGGACATCCGCCGCCAGGTCGCGCGTCAGACCGCCTCGTCGGTCGAGCTCGGTCCCGCGCCGACGGCGGAGTCCCGGCACTAGCCGGGCGCGGGGGCCCGCTCGTCATGGAAGCCTCACGCATCTCCACGCCCGTCGCCCTGCCG
>JACCQW010000270.1 GCA_013813955.1 Solirubrobacterales bacterium | reverse complement strand
CAGCAGGACGGCGGCGAGCAGCGCGCCGGCGACGGCGATGCCCGCCGCGCCGAGGAAGGCGGCGGAGAACCCGTCGGTGAGCGCCTGCGGGTCGCCGAGCCGTCCGGCGCCCTGCGAGGTGGCGACGGCGGTCATCGCGGCCAGGCCGAGCGCGGAGCCCACCTGGTAGGCGGTGTTGACGATCCCGGACGCCAGGCCGCCCTCCTCCGGGCGGGCGCTGGAGATCGCCGTCCCCAGCGACGGGATGAACGCCAGCGCCATGCCGGTGGCCGCGAGCAGCGAGGCCGGCAGCACGTCGGCGGCGAAGTTGCCGTCAGGACGCACCAGCGACATGACCACCATGCCGGCCGCCAGGAGGAGCATCCCCAGCACGATCGGCGTCTTGAAGCCCAGGCGGCCGATCACCCGCGGGGCGACCACCACCATCAGGACCATGATCGCGACGGTCATCGGCAGCAGTGCCGCGCCGCCCTCGAAGGCGCCGTAGCCGAGCACCTGCTGCAGGTAGAGGTTCAGGAAGAACCACATCGGGATCCACGCGGCTCCGAGCAGCAGCTGCGCGAGGTTCGCCGCGGCCAGGTTCGGCGTGCGCAGGATGCTCAGGCGCATCAGCGGCTCGCGACGGGCGGCCTGGATGGTCACGAACGCGGCGAGCAGCGCGAGGCCCCCGCCGATGGACAGCAGGGTCTCGACCGCGCCCCAGCCCTCCTCCGGCGCGCGGACGATGCCGAAGACCGTGAGCGCCAGGCCGGCGGTCGCCGTCAGCGCGCCGCCGACGTCGACCGAGCCGCGCCGCGCCGCAGCGCCCGGCATCAGCCGCGGGCTGACCGCCAGGACGAGCAGGGCGATCGGGACGTTGACGTAGAAGACCCACGGCCAGGTGATCCACTCGGTGATCACACCGCCGAGGAACACGCCCGCGGTGCCGCCGGCCGGCGCGGCGGCGCCGTAGATCGCGAAGGCCTTGGTGAGCTCCTTGGGGTTGTCACCGAAGAGCATCATCAGAAGCGTCAGTGCCGAGGGGGCGATGAGCGCCGCGCCCGCGCCCTGGACGGCGCGGGAGGCGATCTCCAGGCCGACCGAGTCGGCCAGGCCGGCCCCGAGCGAGCCGACGGTGAGGACGACCCACCCGGCCGCGAAGACGCGCTTGGCGCCGAACAGGTCCGACAGGCGACCACCGAGCAGCAGCAGGCCGCCGAAAGCGATGACGTAGGCGTTGAAGACCCAGGAGAGGTTCTCCGGGCTGAAGCCGAGATCGGCCTGGATCTCCGGCAGGGCCACGCCGATGATCGACGTGTCCATGATGACCATGAACTGCGCGAGGGCGATGACCCACAGGGCGGCCCAGCGCTTGGGGTTGGCGGACGGCATGCGAAGCCCTTTCTGTAGATACCCCTTAGGGGTATATGACGAGGCGTGCGCATGATACACCTAGGGGGTATCTCGTCAAGGGGTCGCCGACCGGTACTGCCCCCCTGTACAGTGGTCGCATGACTCCCGCCACGACCACCACTTCACCGTCGCGCGGCTACTCCGCCACGAAGGACCAGCTCCAGAACCGCCTGCGTCGCATCGAGGGCCAGGTCCGGGGGATCCAGGGCATGGTCGAGGACGACCGCTGGTGCCCGGACATCCTGCAGCAGATCGCCGCCATCCAGGCCGCGCTGAACAAGGTCGCCCTCGGCGTCGCCGATGGGCACGTCCAGCACTGCATGGCCGAGGGCACCGAGGAACGGCGCGCCGAGATGACCGACGAGCTCATGCAGGCCCTCGGCCGGCTGGTCCGCTAGCTGGGCGCTCCTCTAGCCCTGCGGGCGGCCGTGGCGCTCTGCGCGGGCCGTGGCGATCTCCGTGACCGCGGCGCCGACCCAGGCGGCCTCCCAGGTGGCGAGCTCCTCCTGGAGGTCGGCCATGTAGCCCGGGTCGCTGTCCAGACCCACGTCGTGGGCCAGTTCGTGCTCGCGGCGCAGCAGGTCCACGCGCTCGCGCAGATCAGCCGCGTTGGAGTAGGTCATGTGCATAGGGAGGGTGTGCTCGGCATCGGTTGCCTTCAAACGGGAACGTGCGCCTTCGCGCAGCGGCATACTCTGCGGTCGTGATGCTCATTCGCCGTCGACCGCTGCTGCTCGCGGCCGTGCTCGCCGTGCTCGTCGCCCTGGTGGTGGCAGCCGTCGCGCGGCTGGGCGACCCGGCTGAGCCCGCCTCCGCGGGCGCGCGCGCCGGCGCACCCGCGACGGACGTGGTGAACGCGCCCCTGCCC
>JACCQW010000296.1 GCA_013813955.1 Solirubrobacterales bacterium | reverse complement strand
GCCGCGCGGGCCATCGGGCCGGGGCTGGCGAAGGCGGCGCTGGCCTACCGCCAGAACGGCGAGGTCCGCGATCTCGCCCGGCCGCTTCAGCCCGGCGAGCCGCTGGAGATCGTGACCCCCAAGAGCGACGGGGCACTCGAGATCATCCGCCACGACGCCGCGCACGTTCTCGCCGCCGCGGTCATGGAGCTGCATCCCGGGGTCAAGATCTCGATCGGCCCGCCGATCGAGAACGGCTTCTACTACGACTTCGAGTTCCCGGAGGGCGTGACGTTCTCCGACGCCGACCTCGAGACGGTCGAGGCCCGCATGCGCGAGCACGTCGAGGCCGACGAAGGCTTCACGCGCGAGGACATCCCGGTCACCGACGCGCTCGAGCGCTTCCGCGCCGAGGGCCAGGACTACAAGGTCGAGCTCATCGAGGACCTCGTCTCCGCGGCGGATCCCGCCCGCCCGCTCGAGACCGTGAGCCTCTACACCAACGGCCCGTTCACCGACCTCTGCCGCGGCCCGCACGCGCCGTCCACGAAGCGCATCGGCGCATTCAAGCTGCAGTCGGTCGCCGGCGCGTACTGGCGCGGGGATGCCGACCGCCAGATGCTCACGCGCGTCTACGGCACCGCGTTCTTCAAGCGCTCGGAGCTCGAGGAGCACCTCGAGCGCCTCGAGCAGGCCCGAGCCCGTGATCACCGCAAGCTCGGCCGCGAGCTCGGCCTGTTCCAGTTCTCGGAGGTGGCCGCCGGCGCCGCGTTCTGGCTGCCCGCGGGCACGCTGGTGTTCAACGAGCTGATCGCGCTCTCGCGCGAGATGTGCGACGAGCACGGCTACACCGAGGTCAAGACCCCCCAGCTCTACGACGCCGAGCTGTGGCGCACCTCCGGGCACTGGTTCAAGTACCGCGACGGGATGTTCACGACGGAGGCCGAGGGCCGCGACCTGGCGCTCAAGCCGATGAACTGCCCGGGCCACGCGCAGCTGTTCAAGATGGGCCAGTGGTCGCACCGCGACCTGCCCCAGCGCTTCTCCGAGCCGGGGCTGCTGCATCGCAACGAGCTGTCGGGCACGCTGCACGGCCTGCTACGCGTGCGCCACTTCGTACAGGACGACGCCCACATCTTCTGCACCCCCGAGCAGACGCTCGACGAGGTCAAGGCGTGCCTGGAGATGGCCTTCGAGACCTACGATGTCTTCGGCATCGAGCCGGCGCTGGAGCTGTCCACCCGGCCCGACGAGCGCATCGGCGAGGACGCCGTCTGGGACGAGGGCGAGGCGATCCTCGCGCGCGCGCTGGAGGAGATGCAGCTCAGCTACAAGGTCAACGAGGGCGACGGCGCCTTCTACGGCCCGAAGATCGACCTGCACTTCACCGACTCGCTGGGCCGCTCGTGGCAGCTGGGCACCGTGCAGGTGGACTTCAATCTGCCCGAGCGATTCGACCTCACCTTCACGGGCGCCGACAACGCCGACCACCGCGTCGTCATGCTCCACCGCGCCCTGTTCGGCAGCTTCGAGCGCTTCATCGGGATCCTGCTTGAGGACACCGGTGGCGAGCTGCCGTTCTGGCTGCACCCGACGCAGGCGATCGTCCTGCCCGTGGCCGACCGCCACAGCGAGCAGGCCGCGCTCGTCCGGCGCGCGCTGCGCGACGCAGGCCTGCGCGCCGAGCTCGACGATCGCACCGAGTCGGTGGGGCGCAAGATCCGCGACGCGGAGCTGCGCAAGGTGCCCTACATGCTCGTCGTGGGCGATCGCGAGGCGCAGTCGGGGGCCGTCGCGGTCCGTGAGCACCGCCGCGGCGACACCGGCAGCGAGCCCGTCGCGGACCTCGTCGCGCGCCTCGCCGAGCACTCCGCGCGTCGCAGCGCCCGAGTCGGGGTATAGTGCAGGGCGTTGTCCAGCTTCCAGCTCTCCGCGCCGCGCTCGCACTCCGCTTGACGCGCGCCCTCAAAACCTAGTGCCGGTCCCCCGCAGGTTCGACCGGCGCCCGCCCGAGCGGGACACGACGAGGACCAACGAGCGCATCCGCGTTCCCGAGGTCCGGCTCATCGACGAGAAGGGCGAGCAGGTCGGCGTCATGAAGACCGATGACGCGCTCAGCTACGCCCTGGATCGCGAGCTCGACCTCGTCGAGGTGGCCCCGGACGCGCGCCCGCCCGTCTGCCGCGTGCTCGACTACTCCAAGTACAAGTACGAGCAAGCCCAGAAGCTGAAGCAGGCGCGCAAGCACCAGCAGAGCATCAACATCCGCGAGATCAAGTTCCGGCCGAAGATCGCCGAGCACGACTACGCGACGAAGAAGGGCCATGTGGAGCGCTTCCTGCGCCACAAGGACAAGGTCAAGGTGACGATCATGTTCCGCGGGCGCGAGGTGACCCATCCCGAGCGCGGCGTGATGATCCTCGACCGCCTCGCGGAGGAGCTCGCGGAGCTTGCGATCGTCGAGCAGCGCCCGCTGCAGGACGGGCGCAACATGACGATGATGCTCGGCCCCTCGAAGTCCGTGCTCAGCGGGGAGGCCGAGGCCGACGCCGCGGCCGCCGCCGCCGAGGGCGACGGCGGGAGCGACGCCGAAGCGTCAACGGCCTGAGCGGCCGCGCCCCCCCGCATGCCTAGACTGCTGGCGTGTCCGAACGTCCTGGTCTGTCGCGCCGCGGCCTGTTCAGCTTCGGCCTGTCGCGTCTGGTAACCGAGGTCGACGAGCAGCCGCCCGTGCCGCCGGTGGTCCCACCGCCGGCGCCCGCCGACCTCGGCGAGCAGGCCGACCGGTTGCGGGCCGCGTGGGGGCGCAGCGACGGGATGGGCCTGTGGGCCGGCGCGTCGAGCC
>JACCQW010000227.1 GCA_013813955.1 Solirubrobacterales bacterium | reverse complement strand
CCTCGCCGGTCGCCACGTCGGCCTCGAAGGCCGGCACCTGGCGCATGTGCGGCAGCTCGGGCAGCTCGACGTGGCTCGCCGCGTCGTGGGGCAGCTCGCGCTCGCCCGTGCTCTCCCGCACGACCATGGGGCGCAGGCGCGCGCACTCGACCACCACGGGGTCGGGCCGGTCCAGCGCGACGCTCACGCGCAGCGCGCCCGAGCCGTGCAGCAGCTCGCGCGCGAGCGCGATGGCGAGGTCGAGCTGCGCATCGGCCATCCCGCCAGGATGCCAGCCGGAACGTGGATGGGTGTCAGCGGCGCCTGCTGAGCTGCCCGCGCACCGAGCCGCCGGGGTACGTGCGCGTGTGGGCCGGCCTTGCCGCTGACGCCCCGGTGGATGTGGGCGGCGGTGGCCGTCTCGAGCTTCGTCTTGCGGATGTCGTAGCAGACCTGCCGCGCCGCGCTCAGGATCCCTCGAGGCGCGCGTTGGCGATGCGATGTTCGGGTGCCGCGATCCAGCCGGCGTCGCCGTAGCGCTCGCGCAGCGCGGCCGCGCTGGCCGCATGGTCGTAGGCCACGCGCCGGTGCTCGACCTCGCCGCCCGGGTGCAGCAGCGCGTAGGCCGCCCGCGGATCGCCGTCGAGCGGGATGCCCACGCTGCCGGGGTTGACGAGCTCGATGGCCTCGACATTCGACGTCCGCCGGAAGGGCAGGTGGGTGTGGCCGAAGATCAGCCGGCGCTCGGTCACGCCCGCCAGCAGCTCGGCCTCGTCGTCCGCCGGCTGGGGGAGGAAGGAGCGCACGTCGCTGACCGGCGAGCCGTGCCAGGCGCGCGTGGCGTCGTCGACCGCGACGCTCTCGGGCAGGGCGGCCAGCTCGGCCACGACCGCGTCGCCCAGCGCATCCCGCGCCGCCGCGACCCCGCCCTGCACGGGATCGCCGTCGGGCGCGCCGGACGGATCGGCCGTCCAGCGCTCGGCGTTGCCGCGGATCCACGTCGCGGGCTCGAGCTCGCGCAGCCGCGCGACAGTGTCCGCCGGCCACGGGCCGAACAGCGCCACGTCGCCGCCGATCAACCAGCGCTCGGCGCCCTGCTCGCGGGCGTCGGCGAGGACCGCGTCCAGCGCCGGCAGGTTGCCGTGGATGTCGTACAGGAGCGCGAGCACGGCCCATAGTGTGCCCCGGGTGGACGACTCAGGCACGCTCGAGCTCACCGGCCCGACCCTGCGGGTGCGCATCCCGCGTGCCGGCGACGCCGGCGCGCTGTTCGCGCTGGCTCGCGACCCCGAGGTGACCCGCTGGTTCTCCTGGGGCCCCTACGAGCGCATCGACGAGGCCCGTGCCTACCTCGGCCGCCTGCCCGGCCAGCGCGCCCGCGGCGAGCAGCTCGACCTCGTGGTCGAGGACCCGCGGACGGGGCCGATCGGGATCAGCGGCCTGTCGGAGTTCGCGCCACGCGACCGCCGCGCCACGATCGGGACCTGGCTCGGGCGCGAGCGGTGGGGGACGGGCGCCAACCGCGAGGTCAAGGCGCTCATGTGCCACCTGGCCTTCGACGTGCTCGGCCTGCAGCGCCTGACCGGCTACGCCAACGTCGAGCATGCCCGCTCGCAGCGCGCGCTGGAGGGCATCGGCTTTCGCCGGGAGGGGACGCTGCGCGCGTACCACCGCCACGCCGGCCGGGCGCTCGACGTCGCGGTGTTCAGCCTGCTGTGCGCCGATTGGGATGCGGGCCCGCTACGCGCGGTCTCCGTGCAGGTGGCCGGGGCGCCACCGCCGGCGTTCGTGACACTGACGGATGATCTGTCGGACTAGTTGACACATGTAGCCGGAGATGTAAAGCTCGCCCCATGTCCACGATCGCCTCCACGCACAGCCCGTCGACCGCCACGTGGCGCGACGGCAAGCGCTACGCCTGGCTGCTGGGCCTCTTCGTGCCCACCCTGCCCTTCGTGAGCTTCGGCCTCGTCGCGGCGACCGGGCTGGACCTCTTCTGGTTCTTCGGCCCGATCCTCGTCTTCGGGATCTTCCCGGTGCTCGATCTCATCGTCGGCAAGGACGCCGAGAACCCGCCTGACAGCGTCATCAAGTGGCTCGAGCAGGACCGCTACTACCGGTGGTGCACGTACCTGTACCTGCCGATCCAGTACGCCGGCCTCGTGTTCGCCTGCGCGCTGTGGGCGGGCGGGGAGCTCTCGGTGCTGGACAGCATCGGCCTGGCGCTCTCGGTCGGCATGGTGAGCGGGATCGCCATCAACACCGCCCACGAGCTCGGCCACAAGCGCGGCAGCGTCGAGCGCTGGCTCAGCAAGGTCGCGCTCGCGCAGAGCGGCTACGGGCACTTCTTCATCGAGCACAACCGCGGCCACCACGTTCGCGTCGCCACCCCCGATGATCCCGCGAGCTCGCGCCTCGGGGAGAGCTTCTGGGCGTTTCTGCCGCGCACCGTGCTTGGCAGCCTGCGCTCGAGCTGGGAGATCGAGAGCGCGCGCCTGGACCGCCTGGACTCCTCGCCCTGGACGCTGCGCAACGACGTGCTCAACGCGTGGGCGATGAGCGTCGTCCTCTTCGCCGTGCTCGTCGCGGTCTTCGGGTGGGTCGTCGCGCCCTATCTGCTCGTGCAGGCCGTCGTGGGCTTCAGCCTGCTGGAGGTCGTCAACTACCTCGAGCACTACGGGCTGCTGCGCGGCCGGCGCGAGGACGGCCGCTACGAGCGCTGCGCCCCCGAGCACAGCTGGAACTCCAACAACGTCGCCTCCAACGTGCTGCTGTACCACCTGCAGCGCCACTCCGACCATCACGCCAATCCGATGCGCCGCTATCAGGCGCTGCGCCACTTCGACGAGGCGCCCCAGCTGCCCACCGGCTACGCGGGGATGATCCTGGCCGCGATCCTCCCGCCGCTGTGGCGGCGGGTGATGGACCACCGCGTCCTCGAGCACTACGAGGGCGACCTCACCCGGGTCAACGTCTACCCCCGCCAGCGGGAGCGGGTGATGTCCCGCTACTCGGGAGCCGCCGGGGCATGAGCCGCCACGAGTGCCCGGGCTGCGGCTACGTCTACGACGAGCAGGCCGGCCATCCCCGTGAGGGATTCCCCCCGGGGACGCCCTTCGGCGAGGTGCCCGACGACTGGGTGTGCCCGGACTGCGGGGTGCGCGACAAGGTCGACTTCGAGCCGCTGGACGGCTGATGGGCCGCGCACCCTACGCGGTCGCGGCGCGCGCGCTGCTACGCGACACGCTGCTCGACGCCGCGCGTGACCAGTTGCGCGAGCGCACGTGGCCGGAGGTGACGATGGCCGACGTCGCGAGCGCGGCCGGCGTCAGCCGTCAGACGCTCTACAACGAGTTCGGCTCGCGCGACGAGTTCGCCCAGGCCTTCGTGCTGCGCGAGGGCGACCGCTTCCTGATCGCCGTCGAGGGGGCGATCGGTGAGCGCCGCGGCGACCCGCACGCCGCGCTGAGCGCGGCGTTCGACGTCTTCCTCACCGCCGCCGCGGACGACCCGCTCGTGCGCAGCGTGATCGAGGACGGCGGCGGCGACGGCATGTTGCCGCTCGTCACGACCCAGGGCCGGCCGCTGGTGGAGCGCGCCGCCGAGCGGCTGACGGCGATCATCGTCGCCGCCTGGCCGCAGGTGGGCCGCACCGACGCAGAGATGCTGGCCGAGTGCCTCGTGCGCCTGGCGATCAGCTACGCGGCCCTGCCCAAGGGCGACACCACCATGACCGCCGCCTCCGTGACGATGCTGCTCGGCCCCTTCCTCGAGCGGGCGCTGGCCCGCCGCGCGGCGTGACCCTCAGCCCCGGCGCGCCTCCCAGCTGAAGCCGCGGACGGCGAGCACGACGCCCGCCACGGCCCAGATGGCGATGACCGCGAGGCCGGACAGGTTGTCCGCCAGCCCCGCGCCGGTGACCATCGCACCCGAGAGGCCGTCGATGAGGTGGGTGAGGGGCAGCGCCTGAGCGATGTCGCGCAGAAATGCCGGGGCGTTGTCGGCGTCGTAGAAGACGCCGCTGATGAAGATGACCGGCAGGAAGACCGCGTTGACGTAGGCGGGCGCGGAGTCGAAGTTCGGGATGGCGTGCGCCAGCGCGACGCCAAGCGCCGCGAAGCAGACCACGCCCACGGCCACGAAGACGGCGAGCTCCAACCAGTGGCGCGGCCAGCCGGTCCCGAACACCGCGGCGCCCGCGCCGATGACGATCGTCAGCTGGATCGCGGTGTTGGTCACCGCATGGGCCGCCAGGCCGCCGAGGTAGGCGCCGGTGGGCAGCGGCGTCCCGCGCAGGCGCTTGAGCACGCCCTGCTCGCGCAGGAAGACCATGTTCATCGCCAGCGCGGAGAACGTGGTCGACATGACCGCCATGCCGGCGATGCCGGGCACGATGACGTCGAGCTGGTCCTGGTCGCCGGCCAGGATCGCCCCGAACAGCGCGAGGAACAGCAGCGGCAGCAGGAAGTTGAAGAACGCCGCGCTGGGGTTGCGCCAGAACATGCGGCGCTCCAGGCGGTACTGGCGCCACGTTAGGGAGAGCGTCTCGGTCATCGCGCGTCCTGGACCTCGCGCCTCTCGGCCGTGAGCTCGAGGTACACGTCCTCCAGCGACGGCCGCGTCACGCTGAGGTCGCACAGCGCCTGCCCGCGCGCGAGGGCGGCGCTGGTCAGCTGGTGCAGCAGCGCGGTCGGGTCATCGGTCTCGCGCGCGACGAGCGCGCCGTCCTCGTCACGCCAGCTCACCCGGTAGCGCGACGATTCGCCGACGCCCAGCTCCGCGGGCGCACCCACGGCGAGGATCCGCCCGTGCTTGACGATGGCCACCCGGTCGCACAGCGCCTGCGCCTCGTCGAGGTAGTGCGTGGTCAGCAGCACGGTCTTTCCCAGGTCGGCGAGGGCGCGGACGGTCTCCCACGCGGCGCGGCGCGCGGCCGGGTCAAAGCCGGTCGTCGGCTCGTCGAGGAAGATCAGCTCGGGGTCGCCCACGAGCGCCAGCGCGAAGTCCAGCCGCCGCGCCTGCCCGCCCGACAGGCGGCGCACGAGGACCGCCTCGCATTCGCCCAGTCCGGCGAGCTCGAGCACCTCGTCGACGTCGCGCGGGCTCGGATACAGGCCGGCCCAGTGCGTGACGAGCTCGCGCGGCGTGACGTGGCGGTAAGTGCCGCTGCTCTGCAGCACGATGCCCAGCCGCTCGCGCAGCGCACGGGGGCGCGCGCCCGGGTCATGGCCCAGGACGGAGACGATGCCGCTGGTGCGCTCACGGTAGCCCTCGAGGATCTCGACGGTGGTCGTCTTGCCCGCGCCATTGGGTCCCAGCAGGCCGAAGACCTCGCCACGGGCGACCTCGAAGTCGATGCCCCCGACGGCCTGCACCGCCCCGTAGGCCTTGTGCAGGTCGCGCACCAGGATGGCCGGGGCGGTCGTGTCCACGACGCCATCATGCCAAGATCGGAGCCGCACTCCGTGCCGCGCTGCGCCTGCATCGACATCGGCTCGAACACGACCCGGCTGCTCGTGGCCGAGGACGAGGGGGGCCGCCTGCGCGAGGTCCTGGCCGAGCGGGCGTTCACGCGCATGGGCGCCGCGTGCGGCGCGGACGGGCGGATCGCGGCGCCCAAGGTCGCCGAGGTGGTGCAGATCGTTGCGCGCCAGGTCCGCCTCGCGCGGGAGCTCGAAGTCGACGCGCTGCGCGTGGTGGCGACCGCCGCGGCGCGCCGGGCGCCCAACCGCGATGAGCTCGCGGATTCCGTGGCCGCCGCAGCGTGCATGCCGCTGAGCATCCTCAGCGAGACCGAGGAGGCGCGGCTGGCCTTCGCCGGCGCCATCGGCACGCTGCCGGCGGCGCCGGCGGGGCAGCTGGGCGTGGTGGACGTCGGGGGCGGATCGACCGAGCTCGTGGTCGGAACCGTCGCCGGCGGCGTGGCCTGGTCGACGTCGCTGCCTGTCGGCTCGGGCGTCGTGACCGCCGCCGACCTGCCG
>JACCQW010000191.1 GCA_013813955.1 Solirubrobacterales bacterium | reverse complement strand
GGCGCGAAGTCGAAGAGCTCGGGGGTCTCGTCGATGAACCGCGTCGTGACGTCGGCGGTCTGGAAGGCCGGATGGGTGATCAGCGCGTTGAGGAAGAGCAGGTTCGTCTTGACCCCGCGGATGCGGTACTCGCGCAGCGCCCGGCTCATCCGGGCCACGACCTCCTCGGGGGTCGGGGCCCATGCGGTGATCTTCTCCAGCAGCGAGTCGTAGGACGGCGAGACGACGGCGCCGACATGCGACGTGCCGCCGTCCAGGCGGATGCCGAAGCCGGTGGCCTCGCGCTTGGTGACGATGCGCCCGTAGTCGGGGATGAAGTCGTTCTCGGGATCCTCGGTGGTCACGCGACACTGCAGCGCGTGGCCGTTGAGGCGGATGTCGGCCTGCGCCGGCACGCCGCTCTCGGGCGTGCCGATGCGGGCGCCCTCTGCCACGCGGATCTGCGCTTTCACCAGATCGACGCCCGTGACCATCTCGGTCACCGTGTGCTCCACCTGGATGCGCGGGTTGACCTCGATGAAGAAGAAGTCTCCGCTGTCGATGTCCTGCAGGAACTCCACCGTGCCCGCGTTGCGGTAGCCGGCCTCGCTGGCGAGTCGCACCGCGGCCCGGCAGAGCTCCTCCCGGGTCCCGGGGTCCAGCGCCGCCGCGGGCGCCTGCTCGACCACCTTCTGGTGGCGCCGCTGCACCGTGCAGTCGCGCTCGTAGAGGTGCACCACCTCGCCGGACTCGTCGGCCAGGATCTGGACCTCGAGGTGTCGGGCGCGCTCCACCAGTCGCTCGAGGAAGACGTCGTCGCGCCCGAAGGCGGCGCGCGCCTCCCGGCGCGCCGCGGACACCTGCTCGACGAGGTCGGCCGGGTCGAGGACCACCCGCATCCCGCGCCCGCCGCCCCCCCAGCTCGCCTTGACCATCAGCGGGCAGCCCACCTCGGCGCCGAGGCGCCGCACCTCGCCCTCGTCGTCGGGCACCGGTCCGGTCGCCGGCATGACCGGTACGCCCGCCTTCTCGGCCAGCGCGCGGGCGGACACCTTGTCGCCCAGTCCCTCCATGACCGAGACGGGCGGGCCGATCCACACGATCCCCTCCGTCGCGCAGGCGGCGGCCAGCTCGGGGTTCTCTGATAGGAAGCCGTAGCCCGGATGGATGGCGTCGACGCCGACGTCCTTGGCCACCTGCACGATCTCCTCGATGCCCAGATAGGCCTGCACCGGCTCCTTGCCCTGACCGACGAGGTAGGACTCCTCGGCTTTGAAGCGATGCAGCGCGAAGCGGTCCTCGTGCGAGTAGATGGCCACGGTCTGCAGGCCGAGCTCGGACGCAGCCCGGAAGATGCGGATGGCGATCTCACCGCGGTTGGCGACCAGCAGCTTGCGGATCGTCCGCGCCATCAAGCCGCGAGCATACGCCGTGCGGGGCGCCGGGCTCGATTAGCCCCGGTCGTAGTGGGTAGCGCCCGGTGCATCGGATCGCTCAACAAGGACAAGTTGACCCGCTTCTGCGGCTTGTGCGCCGTGGTCGCCCTGGCGCTCGGGGGTCTGGGGGACGGCCCGGGCGCGGAGCGCCCGCTGACCGAACGGCCGGCCGGCTAGCACCCACATCGGACCGGTTACCGCGTGGCGTACGACGAAGATCTCGCAAACCGCATTCGTGAGCTGATCGCTGCCGATCCGGATGTCACCGAGATGCGGATGTTCGGGGGGCTGGCCTTCCTCGTCGCAGGCAACATGTCGGTCGCGGCCAGCGGCCAGGGCGGCCTGATGGTGCGCGTTGACCCCGCGCAGACCGATGCCCTCCGCACCAAGCCGCACACCGGGCGATTCGAGATGCGCGGCCGTGCGATGCAGGGCTGGTTACGAGTCGACCCCGAAGGCGTGCGAACCAAGCGCCAGCTCGAGCCCTGGGTCAGGCGCGGCGTCACGTACGCGCGCTCACTTGCTCCGAAGCCGTAGGTCCGTCCGAGTCCCGGGCGGTGCCAGGATCACCCGCAGCCCGTGTTGTTCCCGCAGCTCGAGCACGTGTAGCAGGAGCCGGTGCGCTGCATCATGCCGCCGCACTGCGAGCAGGCGGGGCCGAGGTCGAGGCCGACCATGCGCGCCGGGACGACGGGCGGTGAGTCGGTGAACGCCTCGGCGGCGGCGCGGGTGGTCGCGGGCTGGGAGCCCGCGACCGTGCCCATCGGGCCGTGCGGCGGCCCGTCCTTCGCGGCGGGCTTGGCGGGCGCCGACGCCGGGGCGGACGCTGACGCGGACGCGGACGCCGCAGAGGATCCGCCGCCGTTGCCGCCGCCGTTTCCGCCGCCGTTGGCGGGTCCCGCGGTGTCCGAGGAGACCATCGACGTCGCGGCGTCCTCGGCCGCCTTGCGGGCGCGGACCTCGGGGGTGAGGATCCCGAGCTCCTCCTGGGTGTCGGTGTCCAGAAAGCGCGACGCCAGCCAGCGCATGATGTAGTCGGGCATCGACTTGGCGAACGGGATCTCCGGGTTCTGCGTGATCCCCTCGGGGTCGAAGCGCATGTAGCTGAACTTCTGCACGAGCGTCTCGAGCGGCACGCCGTACTGCAGCGCGATCGAGATCGACGTCGCGAACGAGTTCAGCAGCCCGCGCAGCGTCGAGCCCTCCTTGCCGATGTCGGTGAGGAAGATCTCCCCGAGCGTGCCGTCGTCGTACATGCCGGCCGTGATGTAGCCCTCGTGGCCGGCGATCGAGAACTTGTGCGTGATCGACTGGCGCTCGCGTGGCATCCGCCGGCGCTTGGGACCGACCTCCTCCAGCGTCTGGTCGCGCGCCTGCGCGCGGGCGCCCGCGATCGCCGCTCCCACGAGCTCGTCGACCTGCTCCTGGGTGAACAGCCCCTCGGCGGCCGCGTCGACCGTCTTGCCCTCGTGCGCGTCGGTGCGCAGCGCCTGCGCGGTCTTGGACCCGTCGCGGTAGATCGCCAGCGCCTTGACGCCACAGCGCCAGGCCTGCACGTAGGCGTCGGCGATGTCCTCGACCGTCGCCGCCTGCGGCAGGTTCACCGTCTTCGAGATCGCGCCCGAGATGAACGGCTGCACCGCGCCCATCATCTTGATGTGGCCCATGTGCGAGATCGCGCGCTCGCCGACCGCGACGTCGAAGACCGACATGTGCTCCTCGGCCAGGCCGGGGGCGCCCACGATCGTCGCGTGCTCGTCGACGTAGGCCTCGATCTGCTCGATCTGCTCCTCGCCGTAGCCCAGCGTGCGCAATGCCATCGGGATCGTGCGGTTGACGATCGTCATCTGCCCGCCGCCGACGAGCTCCTTGAACTTGACCAGCGAGAAATCGGGCTCGACGCCGGTGGTGTCGCAGTCGAGGAGGAACGAAATCGTGCCAGTCGGAGCCAAGACGCTGGCCTGGGCATTGCGATAGCCGTGCTGCTCGCCCGCCGCGACCGCGGCGTCCCACGCCCCGCGCGCGGCCTGAAGCAGCGCGCTGTCCGCGCACGCCCCGTCGGGGATCGAGTACGAGGCGTCGCGGTGCATGCGCACGACCGCGTTGTGCGCGTCGCGGTTCTCCTCGTAGCGCTCGTAGGCACCGATCGCCGCGGCCACGCGAGCCGAGCCGAGGTACGCCCGGCCGGTCATCAGCGCGGTGACGGCCGCCGCTGTCCCACGGCCGGCGTCCGAGTCGTAGGCCATGCCGTTGGACATCAGGAAGGCCCCGAGGTTCGTGTACCCCAGTCCGAGCTGGCGGAACGCCCGCGCGTTGACGCCGATCTGCTCGGTCGGGTAGCTCGACGGCCCCACGATGATCTCCTGCGCGAGGAACACGACGTCGGTGGCGTGCTCGAAGGACTGCACGTCGAAGGTCCCGTCGGGCCGGCGGAACTTCATGAGGTTCAGCGACGCGAGGTTGCAGGCCGAGTCGTCGACGTGCATGTACTCGGAGCACGGATTGCTCGCGTTGATGCGCCCCGAGTTCGGCGACGTGTGCCACTGGTTGATCGTCGTGTCGTACTGCACGCCCGGGTCGGCGCACAGCCAGGCGGCGTCGGCGATCTCGCGCATGAGCTCGCGTGCGGGGATCGGGTCGCCGACCGGCTCGCCGGTCTGGCGCGCGAGCAGCCGCCACTCCTCGTCGTTCTCGACCGCGCGCATGAACTCGTCGGTCAGGCGCACCGAGTTGTTGGCGTTCTGGTACTGGATCGACGTGAAGCCCTCGCCGTCGATCGACATGTCAAAGCCGGCGTCGCGCAGTGCGTTGGCCTTCTTCTCCTCCTTGGCCTTGCACCAGATGAACTCGCGGATGTCGGGGTGGTCGACGTCGAGCACGACCATCTTGGCCGCGCGCCGCGTCTTGCCCCCGGACTTGATCGTGCCCGCCCACGAGTCCGCGCCGCGCATGAACGACACCGGCCCCGAGGCCGTGCCGCCCTTGGCCAGCGGCTCCATCGAGCCGCGGATGTTCGACAGGTTGATCCCCGCCCCCGAGCCGCCGCGGAAGATCTTGCCCTCCTTGGTGTTCCAGTCGAGGATCGACTCCATCGTGTCCTCGACCGAGAGGATGAAGCAAGCCGAAGCCTGAGGGCTCTCCTCGAACCCCACGTTGAACCAGACCGGGGAGTTGAATGCCGCCATCTGGTGCAGCAGCACGTAGGTCAGCTCGGCCTCGAAGGTGTCGCCGTCGGCGACGGTCGCGAAGTAGCCGCGCGCGCGCCCCCAGTCGGCGATGGTGCCGGCGACGCGGCCGATCATCTGCTTGACCGAGCGCTCCCGGGCGGGGTGGTCGAGCTGACCGCGGAAGTACTTCTGGGCGACGATGTTGGTCGCGTTCTGCGACCACGTCTTGGGGAACTCGACGTCGGGCTGCTCGAAGGCGACCTTGTCGCCGTGGCCGATGCGCGCGTCGCGGCGCTCCCACTCGACGGAATCGAAGGGGTGGACGCCGGGCGTCGTGAAAAGGCGCCGAACGGACAGCGCCTCATCGGGCGTGGCCTCCTGCTCGAGTGCCGTCTGGCGGGTTGCCTCCATCGACCTGCTCCTCTCTCTGCCGCGCGATTCTCGCTGTTTGCGGCGACTCGTCTGGACTTGCGGGGGTAACAGCGAAATGTCCTTGACGAGTCGGACGGAACCGGGGCGGCGGGAGGTCCGTCCCACGCCCGCGCGACGGGCCGCGCGACCTGTTCCATTGTAGTGCCAGCGGGTAGGGAGGAAGCATCGCGCCGGAACCCCAGATCGCGTTTCTCTTCCCCGGGCAGGGCAGCCACGCCGAGGGGATGGAGGAGCCCCACCGCGAGCACCCGCTGCTGCGGCAGGGCATCGACCTGCTCGGCTTCGATCCCTTCGACCGCCTGGCCGAGGGCACGCGCACCCAGCAGCCCGCGCTGTTCCTCGTCTCGATGGCGGTGTGGGCCGGCGAGGAGCGCGACACGCCGGCCGCGGCGGCCGGTCACTCGCTCGGCGAGTACGCGGCGCTGACCGCCGCGGGCGCGATCGCCTTCGAGGACGCCGTGAAGCTCGTCGACGCCCGCGCGACGGCGATGGCCGACGCCGCGCAGCGCGAGCCCGGCGGCATGGTCGCGATGCTCGGCGGAGACGCCGAGGCGATCGCTGCGCTGGGCCAGGAGCTCGGCCTGTCGCTGGCCAACGACAACGCCCCCGGCCAGGTCGTCCTCTCCGGTCGCTCCGACGTCGTCGACACCGCCGCCGAGCGCGCCGGCGACCTCGGCGCGCGCGCGATGGCGCTGGACGTCGGCGGCGCCTTTCACTCCCCGCTGATGGCTCCCGCCGCCGACGCGCTGCGCGCCGCCCTGGAGGCCACCGACGTCGGCGAGCCCGCCTTCCCGGTCATCTCCAACGGCAGCGCGGCGCCCTTCACCGACATCCGTGCCGAGCTCGCCGAGAACCTGCTCAAGCCGGTGCGCTGGCGTGAGTCGCTGCTGTACCTGCACGCGCAGGGCGTCACCGACTACGTCGAGTGCGGCCCCGGCGCGGTCCTGCGCGGGCTGGTCAAGCGGACGCTGCGCGAGGCCGCATGAAGGCCGGCGTCGTAGGGATCGGCGGGGCCCTGCCGGAGACCGTGGTGACCAACGCCGACCTCGAGGCGCGCCTGGACACCAACGACGCCTGGATTGTCAAGCGCACGGGCATCCGCGAGCGCCGACACCTCGACGGCGGGCGCACCCTCACCGACCTGGGGGCCGAGGCGTGCTCGATGGCCCTCGCCGACGCCGGCCGCGACCCCGCCGACGTCGACCGCCTGTTCGTGTGCACGCTGACCCCCGACCGCTACATGCCCGGCCTCGCCCCCGGCATCGGCGATCAGATCGGCGCGACGAAGGCCGGCTGCATCGACCTCAACGGCGCCTGCGCGGGCTTCCTCTACGCGCTCGACCAGGCGGCCGGCCTGGTCGAGTCCGGCCGTGCGCAGCTGGTCGTCGTGTGCGGGGCGGAGGCGCTCAGCCGCATCACCGACCACGCAGATCGCGGGACCGCGATCCTCTTCGGCGACGGGGCCGGGGCGGTCGTCGTCGCGCCCGGCGACCTGGACCGCGGCTGCTCGACGTTCGAGCTGCGCAGCGAGGGCGCCCACGGCGACCTGCTCTACGCCGACGGCGAGGAGCGGCTGATGCGCATGGATGGCAAGGAGGTCTACGTGCACGCCGTCGCGCGCATGGTCGAGGCGACCGAGGCTGCGCTCGTGCGCGCCCAGATCACCCTTGACGACGTCGACCTCTTCGTGGCCCACCAGGCCAATGCGCGCATCATCGAGTCCGCGGCGCGACGCCTCGGCGTGCCCGCGGAGAAGGTCGTCATGAACGTCGACATGATCGCCAACACGTCCAGCGCGTCGATCCCGCTGGCCCTGTGGCACGCCGAGCGCGACGGCCAGCTTCAGCCCGGCGACACGGTCGCCCTGGCCTCCTTCGGCGCGGGCTTCACCTGGGGCGCAGGCGTGATCACCTGGAAGGAGCACGCCCAGGCCGGTGCGTGAGGAGGGCGCCCGCGCGCGCGGGCTCAGCGCCCGAGGCGCACGAAGTCCGTGAACTCGGCCCAGCTTGATGACGCGCGCCAGCCGGCCTCCGCGGTCGCGTGCCGGGCGCGCACCGCCCAGGCGGGCTCCCACGCCCACCAGCGCGCGCCGCCGAGCAGCAGGCCGGTGAGGGCGAGCAGGCCCGCGAGGACGGCGAGGGCGAGCAGCGGGAAGGGCGCGCCGCCGCCGGAGTCCGTGGCCGCGGCTGCGGTCGGGATCGCGTCGGTGGCGACGGTGGGCGCCGCGG
>JACCQW010000185.1 GCA_013813955.1 Solirubrobacterales bacterium | reverse complement strand
GTCGAGGCGCTCGCCGCGCGGCTGGCCCCGGCGACCCTGCTGGGCGACGTGCAGCGGGTCTGGGCCGCCGCCGCGGGCCCCGCGATCGCCCACGAGGCCGAGCCGCTCTCCGAGCGCGACGGCACCGTCACCGTGCTGTGCTCGTCGGCGGTGTGGATGCAGGAGATCACCCTCATGGGACCGGTTCTGACCGCGGCGCTGAACCGCGAGCTCGGGGCCGCGCGCGTCCGCGGCGTGCGATGCGTGGCCACCCGCGGGCGCCGGCCTTCTCCGGAGGCGTGACCGCCGACGTTTTTTGTGGCGTTTTGCAGCACTTTCAAGCGTCTGTGCGCGTCGGAGCGACCACCCTCGTGTGCTATTGTTCTGACAACCAGAAGCACCGGCCCCGGCCCGTCGAGGAGTGACGCGGACCCGGGGCTTCTTCACGTTCGGAGGATCAGTGGCGAAGGACGAGGGCAAGCGCAGCGCGAGTGCGAGTCAGGGCAGCTACGACGCCCAGGACATCACCGTCCTGGAGGGTCTCGAGGCCGTCCGCAAGCGACCCGGCATGTACATCGGCTCCACCGGTGTGCGCGGGCTGCACCACCTCGTCTACGAGGTCGTCGACAACTCCGTCGACGAGGCCCTGGCCGGGCACTGCTCGGAGGTGTCGGTGACGATCCATCCCGACAACTCCGTCACGGTCGTCGACGACGGTCGCGGCATCCCCGTCGCGATGCACGAGAAGGAGGGGCGCCCGGCGCTCGAGGTCGTGCTCACCGTGCTGCACGCCGGCGGCAAGTTCGGTGACGGCGGCGGCTACAAGGTCTCCGGCGGCCTGCACGGGGTCGGCGTCTCGGTGGTCAACGCGCTCTCCGAGCAGCTCGACGTCGAGGTCCGCCGCGACGGCGCGACCTGGACGCAGCAGTACCAGCGCGGCGCGCCCCAGCACGAGCTGCGCAAGGGCGACGCGACGAAGGCGACCGGCACCACGATCGTCTTCCGTCCCGACGCCGAGATCTTCGAGGTCATCGACTTCGACTTCTCGACGCTCGAGCAGCGCCTGCGCGAGACCGCCTTTCTGACCCGCGGCCTGAAGATCATCATCACCGACGAGCGCGGCGAGGGCGCATCGGCCGAGTTTCAGTACGAGGGCGGCATCGAGGACTTCGTGCGCTACCTCAACCAGAACAAGGAGTCGATCGGCCGCAAGGTCGTCTTCTTCGAGGGCGAGAGCAAGGAGGGCGCCGTCGAGGTGGCGATGCAGTGGAACACGACCTACCAGGAGTCGGTGTTCTCCTTCGCCAACAACATCAACACCCACGAGGGCGGCTCGCATCTCTCCGGCTTCCGCTCCGCGCTGACGCGCACCCTGAACCGCTACGCGCGGGAGAAGGGCCTGCTCAAGGAGAAGGACGAAAATCTCTCCGGCGAGGATGTGCGCGAGGGGCTGACCGCGGTGATCTCGGCGAAGCTGTCCGATCCGCAGTTCGAGGGCCAGACGAAGACCAAGCTCGGCAACCCCGGGATGGAGGGCTTCGTCGCGTCGATCGTCAACACCAGGCTCGCGGAGTTCCTCGAGGAGAATCCGACCGAGGGCAACGCGATCATCCGCAAGGCGGTCCAGGCCGCCCAGGCGCGAGCGGCGGCGCGCAAGGCCCGCGACCTCACGCGGCGCAAGTCCGCGCTGGAGAACTCGACCCTGCCCGGCAAGCTCGCCGACTGCTCGGTCAAGGATCCCTCGCTGGCCGAGATCTTCATCGTGGAGGGCGACTCCGCCGGCGGCTCGGCCAAGCAGGGGCGCGACCGCAACACGCAGGCCGTCCTACCGTTGCGCGGCAAGATCCTCAACGTCGAGAAGAGCCGCATCGACAAGGTTCTCAAGAACGTCGAGATCCAGGCGCTGATCACGGCGATCGGCACCGGCGTGCGCGACGAGTTCAACCTCGACAACGCCCGCTACCACAAGATCATCCTCATGACGGATGCCGACGTCGACGGAGCCCATATCCGCACGCTGGCGCTCACGCTGCTGTTCCGCGAGATGCCCGAGCTGATCGAGGCCGGCTACGTCTACATCGCCAAGCCGCCGCTGTACAAGCTCAAGCAGGGCTCCAACGAGCGCTACATCGAGACCGACCCCGAGCTGGAGGAGGTCCTGCTGTCGGACAAGTTCGAGCGCATCACGGCGCTCGATCGCGACGGCACGCCGTTCAAGCTGACCGAGGCGCGCTGGCAGCGCTACAGCCGGCTGCTCAAGCAGTACGAGGGCTGGGCGTCGACGCTGCGCGCCGAGTACGGCCACGACACGGTCGGCTTCCTGGAGGAGTCGGGCGTGCTCGACGAGCAGGTCGACACCGTCGAGGCGGTCGTCGAGCTCATCGAGCGCACCGGGATCGAGAACGCGCCCTACGAGACCTCGCTGCAGCGCTCCGACGAGCAGGACCTCGTCGTGCGCGCGGTGGAGACCAGGACCGGCCTGGCCCGCGCGCTGAGGATCCCGCGGCGGCTGTTCGGCGCGCAGGACTACCGCCACTTCGTGCGCGTGCACGCGCAGCTCATCGAGCTGGCGGGCCGCGCGCCCTTCGACGTGCGCCTCGGCGACGCGGCCGAGGAGGCGCTGTCCTTCGAGGCGCTGCGCACGGCGGTGCTCACGGTCGCCCAGAAGGGCATCACGTTGTCGCGCTTCAAGGGCCTGGGCGAGATGAACCCCGCGCAGCTGCGCGACACGACGATGGACCCGGCGACGCGCACGCTCGCGCAGGTCGGCATCGAGGACGCCGCGCAGGCCGACCAGATCTTCTCGATCCTGATGGGCGACCTGGTCGAGCCGCGGCGGCAGTTCATCGAGGACAACGCCCGCCTCGTCGCCAACCTCGACGTGTAAGGACCCGATGCCTGCCTACCCACCCCCCGCCGCCTGATCCATGGCCTCCATCGACACGCTCTCCGGTGGCAACATCGAGCCGCGCGCGCTCGAGGACGAGATGCGCTCGGCGTACCTCGACTACGCGATGTCGGTCATCGTCGGGCGCGCGCTGCCCGCCGTGCGCGACGGCCTGAAGCCGGTGCATCGCCGGGTCCTGTTCTCCATGTCGGAGAACGGGCTGGGCCCGACGCGGCCTTACCGTAAGTCGGCCTCCATCGTCGGCGACGTGATGGGCAACTATCACCCTCACGGCGACACCGCCATCTACGACGCGCTCGTCCGCCTCGCCCAGGAGTTCTCGATGCGCTACCAGCTCGTCGACGGCCAGGGGAACTTCGGCTCGATCGACGACGACCCAGCGGCCGCGATGCGCTACACCGAGGCCCGTCTTGAACGCATGGCGATGGAGATGCTGCGCGACCTCGACGCGGACACGGTCGACTTCGTCCCGAACTACGACGGGCGCAAGCAGGAGCCGACAGTGCTGCCGGCGCGCTTTCCGAACCTGCTGGTCAACGGGTCGTCGGGCATCGCGGTCGGGATGGCGACGAACATCCCGCCGCACAACCTCGGCGAGGTACTCCGCGCGTGCGTCCTGCTGATCGAGAACCCGGAAGCGACCGTCGCGGTGCTGATGGACAAGATCAAGG
>JACCQW010000184.1 GCA_013813955.1 Solirubrobacterales bacterium | reverse complement strand
CCCAGCTCACGCGCCGCCTTGATGCGCACCGCCATCTCGGCGCGGCCGGGACCCTCCAGGCGCTCGATCTCCGCGCGCAGGGCCTCCAGGCCCTCGGGGGTGATCTGCTCGGGTTCCAGCATCGGGGAATCCTACGCCGCCGCGGCGGGCGGCAGCTCGTGGCGGCGGCGCAGCTCGTACAGCGTGGTGCGCTCGGCGGCCGGGCGCCCGGCGGCATGGGCGGCACCGACGAGGTCCGCGGGCTCCAGGCGGGTGCCGTGGTAGCTGCCGGCCAGGCGGCTGATGGACTCCTCCATGAGCGTTCCGCCGAGGTCGTTGACCCCCCACGACAGCGCCTCGGTCGCGGCGTCCAGGCCCATCTTTACCCAGCTGGCCTGCAGGTTGGTCACCGTGCGCCCGAGCGCCAGGCGGAAGGCGGCGGTGTGCTTGAGGTTCTCCGCGCGCGAGATCTCCTCGACGCCGTGGG
Organism: Solirubrobacterales bacterium; assembly: GCA_013813955.1. Classification (GTDB taxonomy): domain Bacteria; phylum Actinomycetota; class Thermoleophilia; order Solirubrobacterales; family Solirubrobacteraceae; genus CADCVQ01. The sequence continues at coordinate 2,429 of JACCQW010000184.1, read as the reverse complement.
TGCGGCCGAGCAGCGTGTGAAACGGGATAAAGGACAGCGGGACGAACTCGGTGAAGCCGCCGGTGCGCTCCTGAAGGCCGCGGATCACGCGCATGTGCTCGGCCAGCTCCCAGGGCTCCTCGACGTGGCCGAACATGACCGTCGCCGTCGAGCGCAGACCCGCGCGATGGGAGGCCTCGATGATCTCGACCCACCGCGCGACTGGCAGCTTGTTGGGGCTGATGCGCTCGCGGACGCCGTCGTGCAGCACCTCCGCGGCGGTGCCCGGCGTGGAGTCCAGCCCCGCCTCGCGCAGCCGCGCGAAGACCTCCGCCGGGGCCAGGTCCGACACGTCGCACATGTGCGCGATCTCCATCGCGCTGTAGGCGTGCAGGTGCAGGTCGGCGCCCGCCCGCCCCGCCAGCTGCTTGGCGTAGCGCAGCCAGCCGAGGTAGTCCTCCAGGCCCCAGTCGGGATGGATGCCCGACTGGATGCACAGCTCGGTGGCGCCGAAGTCGATCGCCTCGTGCACGCGGCGGGCGAAGTCCTCGCGGCCGTGCTCGTAGGCGCCGGGGGAGCGCTTGCCCTGCCCGAAGCCGCAGAACGCGCAGCCCACGATGCAGACGTTGGAGACGTTGATGTTGCGGTTGACGACGAACGTCACGGTGTCGCCGGCCAGCTCGGCGCGCAGCGCGTCGGCGGCCTGGCGCATGTCGGCGATCGCCTCGGGGCGCGTCTCGGCGAACAGCGCCGTCAGCTCGTCCTCGGTCAGCTGCGCCCCCGCATGGGCGCGGCCGATCGCGCCCGGGACCGCATCGGGGCGGATCGGGCGCGGCGGCTCTGTGCGCCCGGAGCCACGGCGCGGGATGAAGCTCCAGTACCGCGCCTTGATCGTGTCGAGCACGCCGGGGGCGATCCATCCGGGATCGATGTACTGGGGGTAGACGCACAGCCGCTCGGTCAGGGCCACGCCCTGCGGCGCCAGACCCTTGCGCACCTCGTGCGGGCCGGGGAACGGGTGCTCGGGCGAGATGTGATCGCCGTTGGCGCTCAGCCCGCCGAGGTCGGTCGCGCCCGCCGCCACCAGCTCGGGCCACCAGCCGGCGAGGTTGGGCGGCACCTGCACGCCGACGCCGGGCAGCAGCCGGCGGCACTCGGCGATCAGGCGCTTCATCTCCGCGAGGGAGATCGCCGTGGCCCACCCCGGGAGGTCGTGGACCGGGCCGTCGGCGATCCCCGTCCGCCAGCGCTCGCGCGCCGCCGCGTCGGCGATCTGCGCGGGCTCGCGCCCGTGGTAGCGCTCGTGGGGCACGAAGTTCTGCAGGATCACCTCCTGCAGGTGACCGAGCTCGTCGTGCAGGCCGGCCAGCGCCTCCAGCGCGGCCACGCGCTCGTCCTCGCTCTCGCCGATCCCCACCAGGATCCCGCTGGTGAACGCGATCCGCAGCTCGCCCGCCGCCCGGATGCACGCAAGGCGCCGCTCGGGGTGCTTGGTCGGCGAGCCCTGATGGGCCACCAGGTCGGGGTTGACGGACTCGAGCATCAGCCCCTGCGACGCGGTCACCTCGCGCAGGCGCGCCAGATCCTCACGCGAGAGCACCCCGAGGTTCGTGTGCGGCAGCAGCCCGCGCTCGAGCGCGCGCTCGCACGCCCACGCGACGTAGGAGACGAAGTCCTCGTGGCCGTAGGAGCGCAACCGCTGCGCGACCTCCGCGTTGACCTCCGGGCGCTCGCCCGTCAGCACCAGCAGCTCCTTGACGTTGCGCCGCGCCGCGCCGTCGAGCAGCGCCAGCACCTCGTCCGGCGCGTGCAGGTGAGCCTGGTGCGTCGCGAACGCGCAGTACTTGCAATAGCAGCGACAGGTCCGCGAGAGCGACAGCGTCAGGTTCCGGCTGAACGTGACCCGGCGGCGCACGGGCCGGAGTCTATGACCGCGACCGTATGCTCCCGAACCGATGCCGCGCCGTCTGATCATCGCGCTCGTCGCAGCCGCGCTCGCCGGATGTGGCTCCGGCGCCGACGACGCCGCCGCGCCCAACCGCTCGGCCACGCTGCTGCTGGACTTCCAGCCCAACGCGGTCCACACCGGCGTCTACACGGCGCTGCAGCGCGACTACGACGGGGCGCTGGGGGTCGGGCTGCGCGTCCAGCCGCCGTCGGCCGCGACGGACTCCGTGAAGCTGCTGGCCTCCGGCCGCGCGCAGTTCGCGATCCTCGACATCCACGACCTCGCCCTGGCGCGCGAGGCCGGCGAGGACCTCGTGGGGGTCATGGCCATCGTCCAGCGCCCGCTGGCCGCCGTGCTCGCCCAGCCGTCCGTGCGCTCCCCGCGCGACCTTGAGGGCCGCCGGGTCGGGGTGAGCGGCCTGCCCAGCGACGAGGCGGTGCTGCGCTCCGTCGTCGCCGGCGCGGGCGGCGACCCCGAGCGCGTGCGGCCGATCACGATCGGC
>JACCQW010000180.1 GCA_013813955.1 Solirubrobacterales bacterium | reverse complement strand
CTGTACGGGAGCGCCACGCGCCCGAGCGTCCTGCTGCTCGGCATGACGCGCACACAGGTCAGGACGTGCCTCGGCAGGGCGAGCAGCACCTCGAGGGCGACCCGCACGCGACCGGAGCGCTGGAGCTACGGGCGCGGCCTGTCGATCAGCTTCCGCTCGGCACGCGTGACCGAGTTCACGCTGAACGACGGCCGCTTCCGCACGAGCCGCGGCGGGGCCGGCGTCGGCTCGCCACTGCGCGCGCTCGGGCAGGCACTGCCCGGGATGCGCCGCGACGCGCGCACCCGCCGCCAGCGCGCGCTCGTGCGCCGCCCCGACGGGCGCTACGCGGACGTGCGAATCCGCGTCACCGGCGGGAAGGTCCGCCAGGTCGTCGTGTCGCTCAAGGCTCGCTCGCGCCTGGATGCCTTCGGCCGATCGCTGCTGAGGAGAGGGACGTGACGTCGACCACCTGGACGGGCATGATGGGGGTCAGACCATGAGCAAGCGACTGAGCATCTGGATCGCCGGCACCGTCGCGGTCATCGCCGTGGGGCTCGGACTCGCACTGGCCTCCGGAGGCGCCGACGGCGAAACGGTCCGGCTGGGCCACGGCGACATCGAGAAGACCGAGCTCGACCGTGTCCTGCGCGCCGTCGAGGCCGCCGGCTCCACACGGACGGAGGCCGAGAAGGCCGCGCGCGGCGAGCGGCTGTTCAACTCCTCGTCGGTGGCCAAGCCCGGCGAGAGCTGCGCGTCCTGTCACGTTCTCGGCGGCGGGGTCAACCCGCGGCTCGGCATCATCGTCCATCCGCTCGCCGGGGTCCCCGGCGACTTCAACGGCCTGCGCGAGGCGCCCGCGCTGTGGGACATCGCGGAGACCGCGCCGTACAACTGGATCGGCACCGCCAGGACGCTCGACCAGCAGGCCGTCGACGCCGTCACGACGCACTTCACCAACGAGGCGGCCGGCGCGACCGCGCGGAACGTGGCCGACCTCGTCGCTTTCATGAAGACGATCAAGGCCCCGGTGACCCGTCACGACCAGGGCCGGCTCACCCCCGAGGAGCTCGCCGGCGAGGAGATCTTCGTCGGCAAGGGCGGCTGCATCGCCTGCCACGGCGGCCCGCAGTTCACCGACAACCTCATTCACGCCAATGCCTCGCCCCAGAACGTCGCCGGCAACACCGACCCGGGCTCGGCCGGGATCCCGGACGGCTTCAACACGCCGCACCTGCGCGACCTGCGCAACACCGCGCCGTACTTCCACAACGGCTCGCGCGACACGCTGCTCGCCGTCGTGGACTTCTACAACACCAATCCCACCACCGCGGGGCCGGCCGGGCTGCGCCTGACGCAAGCCGAGAAGCTCGAGCTCGTCGCCTACCTCGAGGCGCTGTAAGACGCACGGGGAGCCTAAGCTCCCCGCCATCGATCGCTACCTCGCCACGCTGGACCACGAGACGCTGCTCGTCCGCCGGGGCCGGCGCTCCGGGCTGTTCACGGTCGTGGCGGTGCACTCCACGGTGCGCGGCGCGGCGCTGGGCGGCTGCCGGCTGTGGCACTACGCCGACTCGCGCGAGGCGGTGCGCGACGCGCTGCGCCTCTCGCGCGCGATGACGTTCAAGTCCGCGGTGGCCGGGCTGCCGCTCGGCGGCGGCAAGGGCGTGATCATGGCGCCCGATCCCGCCTCGCCCGTGCGCCGGGGGCTGCGGGCCGACGTGCTGCGCGACTTCGGCGACGCGGTGCAGTCGCTGGACGGCGCGTACATGACCGCCGAGGACGTCGGGACGTCGGCGCGCGACATGGAGACCATCGCCGCCTCGACCAAGCACGTCACCGGGCTGTCACGCAAGCGCGGGGGCTCGGGCGACCCGAGCCCCTGGACGGCGCTCGGGGTGGAGACCGCGATCCGCGTCAGCTGCGAGCGCGTCTTCGGGTCGCCGTCGCTGAAGGGCCGCACGATCGTGCTGGCCGGGCTCGGCCACGTCGGCCACCGGCTTGCGGTCGGCTGCGCCAAGGGCGGGGCCAAGCTGCTGGTCACCGACATCGACCGCGACAAGCGCGAGCTCGCGCGCGACCTCGGGGCGCGCTGGATCGAGCCCGACACGGCACTGACGGCCGCCGCCGACGTCTTCGCCCCGTGCGCGCTGGGCGGCGTGCTCGACCACGAGAGCGCGGGGCTCGTCGGGGCGCCGATCGTCGCGGGAGCCGCCAACAACCAGCTCGCCAACGATGCCGTGGCCGAGGTGCTCGCCGCCCGCGACGTGCTGTGGGCCCCGGACTTCGTCGCCAACGCCGGCGGCATCATCAACATCTCCGTCGAGCTCGAGCCCGCCGGCTATGACCCCCGCCGCGCCCGCGTGCTCGTGCGCGGGATCGGCGACACGCTGCGGCGCATACTCGACGACGCCCACGCCTCCCGCACGACGCCGCTGGCCGCCGCGATGTCGCTCGCGCGCGAGCGCCTGGCCGGCGGCGGCGCCTCGGACCTCTAGCCTCCGCCGAGGGGGTGCCTTACGTTGACACCTTCAGAG
>JACCQW010000172.1 GCA_013813955.1 Solirubrobacterales bacterium | reverse complement strand
CGGCACGGCCGCGCGCCCGGTCATCGCCACGAGTGGCGTGCGCGCGCTGGCCATCGCCGGGCCCGCGCCCAACGACCGCCGGGCACCGGACGCGTCGATCGCCGTGTCGAACGTGCAGACGGAGTCGCGGCTCCTCAGCCGCGGCCTGGACCCGTCGGTGAGCTGTGACGAGGAGTGCCTCGTCGAGGCCACCGTGCGCCTGAAGGGGCTCGTGGCCGGCGAGGCGAGCGAGACCATCGCCGACGGCCCGGGGCGGCGGACGATCGACATCCGCCTGGACGCGCTCGCCCGCCGCATCATCCGCCGCCGCGGCAGCGTGCGGATGGTCCTGACCGTGAGCGCGAGCGACAGCGCAGGCAACCGCAGGACCCAGACGCGGTTCATCAGGACACGCTGAACCTTGCGGCCGCCCGCGGCCGCGAGGTTCAGGGTTGCCGCGCTGGATGGCCGGATAGGGTCCCGCGCGGCAGCCGCGCGTGTTCCCGCTCAAGGACAACATCCCGACGGATCGCTTCCCGGTCCTCACGGTGGCGCTCATCGTCGTCAACGTGCTCATGTACTTCCTGTTTCAGGAGGGCACGCTGTTCGGCGGTCCGGACGATGAGATCGTCGTCGACTACGGTGCGATCCCCTACGAGGTGACGCACCTCGACCAGGGCTGCGAGCTCTCACGCGGCGGCCGGGAGCTGGCCTGCGGCGAGGGGGCGGACGGGCCGCCGACCGTCCTCACGCTGTTGACGTCGATGTTCATGCACGGCGGCATCCTGCACCTCGCCGGGAACATGCTGTTTCTGTGGATCTTCGGCAACAACGTCGAGGATTCCATGGGCCGCGGGCGGTACATCGGCTTCTACCTGCTCGGGGGACTGGCGGCGATCGCGGGGCAGGTCGCGGTGGCCCCCGACGCGGTGGTGCCCACCATCGGTGCTTCGGGCGCGGTCGCCGCGGTGCTGGGCGGCTACGTCCTGCTCTATCCCCGCGCCCGGGTCCTGACGCTGATCTTCATCGTGTTCTTCTTCACGATCATCGAGCTGCCGGCGCTGCTGATCCTCGGCTTCTGGTTCGTGCAGCAGATCGCCTTCGGCGCCTACGACCTGACGAACCCGACGGGCGGCGGCGGGGGCGTCGCCTACTTCGCGCACATCGGCGGCTTCGCGTTCGGGCTGCTGGCGATCAAGCTCTTCGCGCAGCGCCACAAGGACTACAGCCCGCCCCCGAAGTACCCGGTCTACTGAGATGGACACGCGCCGGGCGATCCTGAGCAGCGCCCTGCTGTTCATCGGGCTGCTCGCGTTTCTGACCGTCTACGTCGCGGTCACGGAGGGAATCGACGTCCTGACGTTCATCTCCCTGCTCGTGCTGGGCATGTTCGGCTTCGGGATCGTCGGCGCGCTGCGCCACCCGCCGCCGGAAGACTGACTATCGACGCGCGTCCGCGCTGAGTGCGCTAGACATACAGCGCGCGTCACACTAATGTCACGCGAGTTCGCCGTCCTGGGAGGAGGCGCAGTGCCAAGATCGTTCGTAGTGTCGGTGCCGCAGGTACAGGGGTCGAGCCAGGGGGTCTCGGTATGCCGGTGATCACTCGTGGACGGCAGGGCCGCCCCGCGGTCGGGCGCTCGCCGGGCAATCAAGTACCGGCGGATCCTCCGCCTTCGGGTCGCGCCCGCGCGATCAACCTGGCCATCATCGTGCTGGTCGTCCTCGCCGTCGGCGGGGCCGCCCTGCTGCTGGCCCGCACGGTCAGCGTCGCGAACCGGATCGACGCCAAGGCGCAGAACATCGCCACGAGCGGCCGGGGAATCAACCTTTCAACCGACTCGATCATCCAGCTCAGCCGGACCAACGAGCTGGCGAAGTCGATCCTGTCCTCGGCGCGCCCGCTCGACGATCAGCTCACCTCGATCGTCAGCCGCGCGCGCTCGATCAGGGGTTTCGCCTCGTCGATCGACGGCAAGGTCACCGGCATCAACGGCACCGCCGGCCAGATCAACTCCAGCGCCCGGACGATCAACTCCAGCGCGGGCAGCATCAACGGCAGCGCGGGGCGCATCAACTCCAGCGCCCGGACGATCAACGGCACAGCGGGCGCCATCTCCGGATCGGCGGATGACATCCAGTCCGTCGCCGGCACGATCAACGGCACGGCGCGCGGCATCAACTCGCGGGCCGGGGCGATCGTCGCCGTTGCACGGCTGATCGATCGCGACGCCAAGAACATCAACCAGAACCTGGACTCCACGATCGGGCTGGCGAACGCGATCAAGGTCGACACCGGGAACATCCTCGGTCAGGCGCGTGCGGCGAAGGACACCGCGGCGTGCATTGACAAGAAGCTCGAAGGCGGCGGCGGCGACACCTCCGACTGCAAGGGATCGTGAGGCCGATATGCGCGTAGCATCAGACACCAGGTGGACCTGGATCTTCGCCACCGTCGGCCTTCTGGTCGTGATCGTGGTGATCGGATTCCTGATCGGAATCGTCAACGCCCTGGAATCGATCGACGACGGCCTCGAGGAGGCCGACAGCTCGGTCACCGACATCCGCGGCAACGCCAAGCCGCTGCCCGACCACATCGAGGACATCAACGGCAACCTGCGCCGGATCGACGGGTCGCTGAAGCCGATCTCCGATCAGGCGTCCCGGATTCTCGGCGCGCTGACGTCGATCAACGGCTCGCTGGACAACGTCGACTCGACGGCGTCGCAGATCTCGGGCTCGCTGCGCAACACCTCGGACTCGCTCGTGGACACGTCGGGGACGCTGAGCGGCGTGGCCAGCTCGGTGGGCAACACCTCCGGCTCGCTGGTCAGCACGTCGAACTCGCTGCGCGGGACCTCGGGGACGCTACGTGGCATCACCTCCTCGCTGCGCAGCACGTCGGGGATCCTCGTCAACGTGCGCGGCCTGGTGGGCACGATCAACTCCCGGCTTCGCGCCGCTCAGCGACGTGACAGCCTCGGCACCGCCGAGATCCCGATCAACGTGGCTCGGGCCAACGCGGTGCTCTCACCCATCGAGAACGACGCCACCGCCATCAACGGCGGGCTCGTCGACGTCAACAGCCACCTGACGAGCATCTGCGAGTCGCGTGTGCTGAAGATCGCGGTGCCCGGTGTCGTCCGCCCCGGACCGGACTGCTAGGGGGAATCGCACCGTGCGCGGAATTCTGAGCGGCACCCGCGGGATGGCCGGCGGCATGCTGATCCTGATCATCGCCTGGGCGCTGTTCGCCGTGATGCTGCTGACCGGCACGCTGGTGGCGGCCAACCGCATCGACGACGACGTCGCCATCATCAAGCCCGAGGTCAGCGACATCGGCACGGACACCGACGCGATCAGGCTGGCGGCCCGGACGGCGCGGATCTCGAGTCAGATCAAGGACGCCGCCCAGCCGCTGACCGGCGAGCTCGACCAGACGCTCAGGGCGGCCCGCAGGATCGACGTGGAGGCCAAGTCGATCCTGCGCGGCCTGCGGGGCGTCAACAGCACCGCCGGACAGATCAACACCAACGTACTGTCGATCAACGGAACGGTCGACGAGATCAGCAGCAACGCCGGCGCGATCAACGCCAACGTCCGCGCGATCAACCGCAACGCCCTGTCGATCAACTCCAGCGCTCGCGCGATCAGCTCGAGCACCGGCTCGATCAACCAGAGTGTGCGCAGCATCCGTTCCAGGGGCAGCACCATCCTCGGCCGGGTCCGGGTCATCGACGCATCCGTCGCCGGCATCAACAGGCGCGCCATCACCATCAGAGGGGTCGCCTCGTCGCTCGGACGCGACCTTAACGACGTCCTCGGCATCGTCGGCCGCGGCAACGGCAGCCATGACGGCGGGACCATCCACGGCAAGGCCAACTCCATCGACTGCAGCAATCTGTTCAGGGCCACCGCGGGCAATGAGTTCTGCGACCGGTGATGCTCGCCGCCACGGGCTGGTGGGTGGGTCTGTCGGTCGGGTTCGCGGTTGTGGCCGCGGTCGTCGGGATGGTCGTGGTCATCATCGCGCTGGCCGCCCGGATCGCCGACCAGGCGCAGGTCGCCGCGGGCACCCTGCCCGCGGTGCGTGAGCAGACCGACGCGCTGCGCCAGGTCGGCGAGATCAACGACTCGGCCGTCTCGATCCTGCGCTCCACGCGCGCTGCACGGAAGGCTCTGACCGGGGCCTGACGATGCTCGCGCTCGCCGAGACGGAGACGTTCTGGGGCGTCGCGCTGGGCATCGGGCTCGTCGTCATCGTCGTCGTCGCGCTGCTGATGACGATGCTGCTGAGCTTCCTCAAGGACATCGAGGCCAGCGCCGCCACCCTGCTGGAGGTCAGCGGTCGCGTGGCCGACAACACGGCCGGGATCGACGACCTGGGAGACACGGGCCCGGTGCTCGAGATGATCGACGACGAGGCCCTGATGCACGACGCGTACCTGGAACGGCAGCTCCGCTGAGCACCGGGCTTCTCATCGCGCTCAGCGTGCTCGAAGGCGTCGTGCTCGTCGGCGTCCTCGGGATCGCGCTCTCCCGGGCGCAGCACCGGCTGAACCGCATCGCGGCCACGCTGGCGATGCTGGGCTCGGGGCTGGGCAGCGTCGAGCATCAGCTTCGGCGGCTGCGCCCCGGCGTCGCCGGGATCAACGCGGCCCTGGCGTCGATCGCCGCGGTGATCCCGGCCATCGCCGCGAAGGCCGAGCTCGTGGCGAGGCGTTAGATCTCGTGCCCCTGTGGTGGGTCGGGAACCTGCTTCTGCTCGTCGCCGTCCTCCCGCTGCTGGTCGTGCTGCTGCGCGCCGTGCTCGTCGCCGCGCAGGCCGTTCGCCGCACGGTCGCGGAGATCGCCGCGGTGAGCACCGCGATGGTGACCGACCTCGACCCCGTCGCGGAGCTGGACGCCACCCGACGCTTCGCCGGTGAGACCAGCGCCGGGCTCGTACGCTACGGGCGAGCCCTGGACGAGATCCTCTGAGAAAGGAAGACATGAGCGCCGCCGCCATCGTCACCATCGCCGCCATCGCCCTGGTCGTGCTGGTCATCGCGATCTACCTCATCACCCTCGCGCGCGTGCTCAGCGACCTCAGCACGAAGCTCGTGACCGTCATCGGCGCCGTCGCCGAGATCGCCGAGAAGACCGAGCCGGTGGGCCCCGCGGTCAGCTCGATCAGCGGGGACCTCGAGGCCGCGCGCGAGGCGCTGGACGACCTGCTGGTGAGCAAGCTCGGCCGCGATGGCGCCGCGGCGCTGCTGGCGTCCGTCGACCCGCTCGCCGAAGGCGCGGACCGCGCCCCCGGCGCCCGCCCCGCACTAGACTCGGAGGAATGACGAAGCGAACGCTGCTCGCGCTCGGCGCCGCCGCTGCGCTGCTCTTCGTCGCGGCGGTCGCGATCGGCAGCGCGGTCGTGTCCGATCCCGACACGAAGCCCTCACCCTCGCCGCCACCACAGGCGCGAGCAGCGCCGCCCAGCGACACGCCCGCGGGCTTCGAGCGCTTCCGCGACGATCGCGCGGGCGTGTCGATCGCCTATCCGCGGGACTGGAGGCGCCTGCCGGCCGACGATCCCGATGTCCGGCTGCTCGTCGGCGACGGCGAACGCCAGTCGCTGCTGCTTCGCGACGCACCGGTGGGCCTGCGCGTCACGCGCGAGACGCTGCCGTCCGTCCGCGACCTCACCGACGGGCTGGTCCGGTCGGACCCCAGCGTGCAGCTGAGCGCGCCGCGGCGAGAGATCGTCCTGGGCGATCTCCCGGGCTACCGCTACCGCTACACCTTCGCGGCCGCGGGCGGCCGGCGGGGTGCCCACGAGCACGTCTTCCTCTTCAAGGACGACCGCATGATCACGATCGTCGTCCAGACGCTGCCCGCCGGGCCTCCCGCCCGGCTGTCAGCCCTGTTCGAGCGGGTCGCGGGTACGTTTCGCGGCCGCGCCTGATGCCACCGAGATGAGCCCGATGGCCAGCGCCGCACTGCCGGAGACGAGGTGCAGGAAGTTGTCCGAGGCCAGCTCTCCGTCGATCGACAGGATGTTCAGGTTCGACTCGTCCGCGAAGCCGAGGAACGCGGCGAGCAGGTAGACGAGGCCGCCGCCGATCAGCGCGCCCTCGGTGATCGCCGTGCCGAGCTGCGAGACGAAGATCAGGTAGATGCCGATGCCGGCGTGTACGACGTTGTGCATGCCGTTGATGTCGAAGCCCAGCAACACGTCGTCGCCGTTGGTGATGAAGCCGTTGACGCCGGTGACGGCGAAGCCGATCAGCCCGGCCGCGAGGTAGACCACCCCTACGAGGAGCGCCCCCGTCCGCGCGAAGCCCATGCCACTGCCCTCCCGATCCATGTCACTTCCTCCCGCTCGCTGTCGAGCTGAGTGTACGTATTTGTCACCTACCGCACCAGCGTGGCGGATCGCCGCTATCAGCAGATGCGCGGCAGCGGATCCCCGGCGAGCATGTCCACGACCCGGCTTCCGCCGAAGGCTGTCTCCAGCAGCACCATCCCGGGCGGCTCCGTGCCCACCTCGCCGATCACCGCGGCGTCCTGGCCGAGTGGGTGCGCTCGCAGCGCCGCCAGCGCGGCCGCCTCGCCCTCGGGCCCGACGACGGCCACGAGCTTGCCCTCGTTGGCCACGTAGAGCGGATCGATGCCGAGGATCTCGCACGCCCCGTTGACCTCGTCGCGGATCGGCAGCGCGCCCTCGTCGAGCACCACGGACAGCTCGGTGATCAGGGCGAGCTCGCTGAGCACGGTGGCCACGCCGCCGCGGGTCGGGTCGCGCAGCCAGCGCACGGCGTCGGTGGCGTCCAGCAGCGCCGCGGTCAGCTCGTGCACGGGCGCGGTGTCGCTGCGCAGGTCGGCTTCGAGCTCGAGCTCTCCGCGGGCGAGCATGATCGCCATGCCGTGGTCGCCGATCGTCCCCGACATGATCACGCGGTCCCCGGCGCGCACCGCGCCGGCCGACAGCTCGGCGTCGCGCTCGAGCACGCCGATGCCGGCGGTCGTGATGTACAGCCCGTCGGCCTTGCCGCGCTCCACGACCTTGGTGTCCCCCGTCGTGATCGCCACGCCGGCGCTTCGCGCCGCGGCGGCCATCGACTGGACCAGCTCGGTCAGATGCGCGGTCGCGAGCCCCTCCTCGAGGATGAAGGCCGCCGACAGCCACAGCGGGCGGGCGCCCATCATGGCCAGGTCGTTGACGGTGCCGTTGACCGCGAGCTCCCCGATGTCCCCGCCCGGGAAGACCAGCGGCTTGACGACCGAGGAGTCCGTCGAGAACACCAGGCGCGGCCCGGCCGGGCCGGCGGGCTCCAGCGTGGCCGCGTCCTCCAGCGCGTCGAGCTGCGGGTTGGCGAACTCCCGCGCGAAGAGCACTTCGACGAGGGTGTGCGAGGACCTACCGCCCGCCCCGTGCGAGAGCGTGATCTGCTTGTCCATCAGCTTGACGTGCGGGCGCCGGCGACGGCGCTCGATGGCGTCGAGGACGTCCTCTTCGGAGCGGCTCACGTGGGCGCAGGCTCGCGCGTGCGCCGGCCGGCGTGGCGGCCGTAGTTGTAGTAGGCCGCGCACGCCCCCTCGCTGGAGACCATGCACGTCCCGATCGGGCGGTCCGGTGTGCACGACGTGCCGAACACCTTGCACTGCCACGGCTTGATGACGCCCTTGAGCACCTCGCCGCACTGGCACGCCTTCGGGTCGGCGACGCGCACGCCGGGGACGCCGAAGCGCACCTCCGCGTCCCACGCGGCGAACTCCTCGCGCAGCTTCAGCGCGCTCTGGGAGATGAAGCCCAGCCCACGCCACTCGAAGGTGGTGCGCAGCTCCATGGTCTCCGCGATCGCGCGCAGCGCGAGCGGATTGCCCGCCTCGCGCACCACGCGCGAGTACTGGTTCTCCACCTCGGCGCGCTCCTCGGCGAGCTGGCTCATCACCATGTAGACGCCCTGCAGCACGTCCAGCGGCTCGAACCCCGACACCGCGATCGGCAGGCCGTAGTCACGGCAGATGAAGCGATAGGGCGTGGTGCCGATCACCGTCGAGACGTGGCCGGGCCCGATGAAGCCGTCCAGGCGCAGGTCGGGCGAGTCCAGGATCGACCGGATCGCCGGGATGATCGTCACGTGGTTGGCGAAGACCGAGAAGTTCTCGATCCCGTCCTCGCGAGCGCGCAGCAGCGTCAGCGCGGTCGACGGCGTCGTCGTCTCGAAGCCGATCGCGAAGAACACGACCTCGCGGTCGGGGTTCTCGCGCGCGATCCGCAGCGCGTCCAGCGGCGAGTAGACCATGCGCACGTCCGCTCCACGCGCCTTGGCGTCCAGCAGCGAGCCGTGGCTGGCCGGCACGCGCAGCATGTCGCCGAACGTCGTGAAGATCACCTCGGGGCGCTGGGCGATCGCGATCGCGTCGTCCTGGCGGCCCATCGGGATCACGCAGACCGGGCAGCCGGGGCCGTGCACGAGCTCGATCTCCGGGGGGAGTAGGTCCTCCACGCCGTGCTTGTAGATCGCGTGCGTGTGGCCGCCACAGACCTCCATCAGCTTGTAGGAGCGGCCGGGCTCCACGAGCCCGGCGATCTGCTCGGCGACGCGCAGGGCGACGTCCCCCGAGCGGTACTCGTCAACGAATCTCATGCGGGCTCCCTACTGCTTCGAGAAGGACGTGGTAGATCGTCGCCTGCGCCTCCTGCACGCGGGGGACGTAGTCGTTGGGTACGACGAAGAGGTGGTCCAGCCAGTCCAGCCGCGCGAGCCGGCCGCCGTCGTGGCCGGCGATCGCGCACGTCACCA
>JACCQW010000166.1 GCA_013813955.1 Solirubrobacterales bacterium | reverse complement strand
TCGACCTCGCGCGAGCGCGCCGAGCGCCGGTAGTAGGCCGCGTTGAGGAAGTCGGTGATCCACCCGGCGGCGTCGATCCCCGCGATCGACGAGCCCGACAGGCGCGCGAACTGCGCCCGCTCGCGGTCGACCGCCCGTCCGAGGGCCACGCCGGCGGCCAGCCCGAGGGTCAACGTGGTCCTGTGCTGAGGCAGAGCGGGCATCATCCCAGACGGCCGTCATGCCCGCCTGGAACTCGGGTGAGGCTACGGCCGGCGGGCCAGCTCGTCGAGCAGCAGCGGTGCGAGCTCCTCCGCCTCCCCGCGAGGGCTCTGGAGCACCAGGGCGCCGCGACCCAGGGCGCTGGTGACCGCGCGCATCGACGCCGCGGGGCGCGTGCGCACGGGCATCGTATGGGGCAGCAGCGCGAGGGCCCCCTCGCCCGGTGACAGCCGCTTGGGCTGCCACGACCCGTCGCGCCGGTAATGGGTCAGCGCGACGAGACCGACGGGCAGCGGCTCCGTTCCCGCGGTGCCGCCGAGCCGTTCGACCGGCGTGTCGCTGGGCTGCATGCGCCCGTTGTCGCGCAGCGACAGGCCCTTGGCGTAGGGATGCACGAGGCCCTTGCCGTCGAGGACCCCGAACTCGTCGGAGTAGTAGGTGGCGCCGAGCCGGACCAGCGCCGCGGTGAGCGTCGTCTTGCCGGCGAAGCTCTTCCCCGGCAGCAGCGCGATCCGGCCCTCGTGCGCCACCACCCCGGCATGGACGAAGACCCAGTCCTGCGCGCGGGTGGAAACCTCGCCGCGAAGCTGTCCGTCCAGCAGGCCCGCGCACAGATCCAGCTCGAGGCCCTGATGCAGCGCGCTGCCGTCGCGCGTCAGCGTGTAGGTGCCGGCGAGCTCGCGCAGCAGCGCGAACTGTGGCCGGGCGTCCTCGGCCGGGCACTCCCGCCAGCCGGGGGGCAGGGTCGCGAGCACCATGTCGAGCGCCTCCGGGTCGCTGGTGCTGACCATGAGACGGACCCCGAACGCCTCGAAGGCGATCTGGTGCGGTCCGACGATGGGCTCGTGCGCTTCCACGCGGTGATCATGGCAAGCGCCCATCCTGGCCGACCCGGCGCGCGAGATATCATGACCCGATGGCGACGCTCGCGCTGGCCGTGCAGGTGCTGCTGGCGGGTGTGTTCGCCACCGCAGGCATCGCCAAGCTGCTCGACCGCCCGGGTTCGCGCCGGGCGCTGGCGGACTTCGGGCTTGCCGAGCGCCTGGCCAGGCCGGGTGCGGTGGCACTGCCGGTCGCCGAGCTGGCGACCGCCCTCGCGCTGCTCGCCGAGCCGATCGCGCGCGGGGGAGCGATCGCCGCGCTCGTGCTGCTGCTCGCGTTCGTCGCAGGGATCGTGCGCGCGCTGGCCCACGGCCAGGCCCCGGACTGCCACTGCTTCGGGCAGGTGCACTCCGCGCCGGCCGGCCGCGGAACCCTCGCGCGCAACGCCGTGCTGGCCGTGCTCGCCGCGTTCGTGGCGGTGCACGGTCCCGGGCGCCCGATAGACGACTGGCTGGCCTCGCGCACCGCCGCCGAGGTCGTGGCGACGGGCTCGGGGCTCGCCGCGCTGCTGCTCGCCGCCGCGGCGTGGGTGCTGTGGCGGGAGAACCGCGTCCTGCGACGCGATCTCGCGACGGAGCGTGAGGTCTCCGCACTGCTGCCCCCGGGCCTCCCGATCGGTACGCGGGCGCCCGGATTCTCGCTTCCGGGCCTCCGGGGGGAGACCCTGACACTCGACTCGCTGCGCGGCCGCGGACGGCCCGTGGCGCTGGTGTTCGCCGACCCCTACTGCGGGCCGTGCCAGCTTCTGCTTCCAGAGCTCGGGCGCTGGCAGGCGGCGCTCGCCGACCGGGTCACGATCGCGGTGCTCAGCACCGGGAGCCTGCTCGAGAACCGCGCTCCGGCGCAGGAGCACGGCATCGCCGACGTGCTGGTGCAGCAGGCCACGGAGGTCATGGACGCATACCGCGTGCGCAACACGCCGACGGCGCTGATCGTGTCGCCCGACGGCTACGTCGCCAGCGGGCCGGCGGCGGCCGTGTTCGAGATCGAGGAGCTGATCCGCCTCACCCTGGAGCGCCACGCCGAGGCACCGTGGAGCGACGCGACGCGCTGACGGGCTTCGCCGCCCGGGTGGCGGGCCTCCGCGGGCGGGCGAAGCTCGACGCGACCGCCGCCGAGGTGTTCACCGCGTTCGCCGCGGCCGGCGTCGATGCACTGCTGCTGAAGGGACCCGCCCTGGCGCTGGCGCTCTACACCGAGGGAGAGACGCGCGCGTACGCGGACATCGACGTCCTCGTCGCACCCGGTGACCTGCGGCGGGCCAGAGCGGCGCTGGCAGAGGCGGGCTACGTCGACGTCAGCGACAAGCTCGGCATCGACGACGTCGCGGGCGTCGTGCACGACGAGACGTGGGTGGGCCCCGACCCCGACGGCCACCAGATGGTCGATCTGCACCGCCGCCTACCGGGCGCGGAGGCACCCGCGGAGCGGGTCTGGGCCGTGCTCGCGGCGCGGCGGACGTCGATCGAGCTCGCCGGGCGCGAGATCCCGGTGCTCCGCCGCGAGGGCCTGGCGCTGCACGTGGCGACGCACGCCGCCCAGCACGGCGCCGGACATCCGAAGGGCATCATCGACCTCGGGCTCGCCCTCGAGCGGTGGCCCGAGGAGGTCTGGCACGGCGCTGCCGGACTGGCGGCCGAGATAGAAGCGCGCGCGGCGTTCGCCACCGGGCTGCGTCTGGTGCCGGAGGGGGAGCAGATGGCGGAGCGCGTCGGGTTGGTGCCGGCGCTCGCGGCCGAGTGGGCGCTGGCCAACCGCGCCGACCGCCCGCGCGGCACGTTTCACCTGCAGGCGTTCGCAGAGGCCGGCGGCCTGCGGACCCGCGTCGGCGTCGTCCGGCGCGCGCTGCTGCCGCGCCGCGCCTGGATCGTCTACACCTACCCGTGGGCGCGCCACGGCGGGCCGCGCCTGGTCGCCGCCTACTTGCTGCACGGCGCTCGCGCGCCGCGCTGGGCCGTGCGGGCCTGGCG
>JACCQW010000154.1 GCA_013813955.1 Solirubrobacterales bacterium | reverse complement strand
GCTCCAGACCGACGTGGCCTCGCGGGCCGCGCTCGACACGCTGCCCGGTCCGGTCCTGACGGCGGCCGTGCTGGTTGGTCTCGGCGTCCTGGCCATCGCGCTGCTCGAGCGGCGCACCCCGGTGGATCCCGGCTTCGCCCTGCGCGTCAAGCGCGCGGTGGGCGTGGCGGCCGTCGTCCTGGCCGTGGTGGGTGTGGCGGGGGCACTCGTGGCCGTCGGCGACCCGGTCGACCGCGTGCAGACGAAGTGGGACGAGTTCAAGCGCGGGGCCGGGGTGGCGACCGACGGGCAGGCCGGCTTCACCAACGGCTTCGGCGGCGCACGCTATGACTACTACCGGGTGGCGCTGGACCTGGTGGAGGAGAACCCCGTCCACGGCGTGGGCGCGGACAACTTCGCCCAGGACTATGCGGCCCGGGGGCGTGCGCTCGAGTTTCCCGCCTTCGTGCACAGCATCGAGCTGCGCACGCTCGTGCACACGGGGATCCTCGGCGGGCTGCTGCTGGGGCTGGCGCTGGGCGCGGCGCTCCTGGCGGCGTGGCGGGCGACCCGCGTGGAGGGCGGGCGGGCGCTGTCCGCGGCGGTGAGCGTCGCCGCCACGATGTGCGCGCTGCAGTGGGCCGTCCAGGGCTCGGCCGACTGGTTCTGGGAGTTCCCGGCGCTCGGCGGCGCGGCGTTCGCGCTGCTGGGGGTGGCGTGCGGGCTCGCCCCGCACCGTTCGCGACCCGCGGAGGCGAGGGACGCACCCGCGGAGGCGAGGGACGCACCGGCGGAGGCGAGGGACGCACCTGCGGAGGCGAGGGACGCACCGGCGGAGGCGAGGGGCGCACCGCGCGGCCTGCGCCTGGCGGTACTCGGGGTGGCGGGCGTGGTTCTCGTCGCGGCCCTCGCCTCGCTCGTCCTGCCGTGGACGTCCGCGATCGAGGTCCAGCGCGCGAGCAAGGTCTGGCCGGCGGACGCGCCCGCCGCCTTCGGCCAGCTCGAGCTTGCCGCCGACCTGAACCCGCTCAGCTCGCAGCCCGCGCTCTACGAGGGCACGATCGCCCTGCGCCTGAACCGGCTCGACCGCGCGCGGACCGCGTTCACGGAGGCGCTCGAGCGCGACTCCCGCGAGGCCTACGCGACGCTGGCGCTCGGCGTGATCGCCTCGCAGCAGGGCGACCGCCGGCGGGCGCTGGCCTTCCTGCGCCGGGCGGCGGTCCTCAACCGCCAGGATGCGGTGACGCTGGGCGCGCTGGATCGGGTCCGCGCGGGCGAGCGCATCGAGATCCCCGCGCTGATCGAGCAGTTCCAGATACTCGCGCGTAACGCCGACCGGTAGATCGGTGGCCGAGCCGCCACACGTCCGCCCGTGCCCGCTCTGCGGCTGGCCCTCGCGGCACCCGGCCAGGCGGGGGGTGTCCCGGCCGACGACGAGCGTGTACGCGCCGCGATCGAGTCCTCCGCGGCGCTCGGCGCAGGCAAGCGCGCGATCAACGCCCTGCTCGGCGTTCTCGGGGCCGGGGACACGCTGAAGGCGCACTTCGAGGTGCGGACACCCGCACGGTTGGTTGTCCCCGTCGACGCTGGGCACTAGCATGGCGCGGATGCGAGCTCTCCGTCTTTCTGATCGTCGTGTCCTCCTGGCGATCGCCGCGGTCGTCGCGGTCGGCGTCGTGCCGGCCACCGCCGCTGCCCAGACCCCCGGGGTCGGTGGCTACGCGGGCGTGGCTCCGGCCGTGATCAACCAGACGGCCCCGCCTGCCGCCCCGCGGCCTGCCGGGGGCGTGCAAGGCGTCCAGGAGGAATCGGCGAACGACCAGGCGCCCGCCGGAGCCGCTCCCGGGAGGGCCGACCAGCGCGGTGCGCAGGCCGAGTCCCGCCCGGCAGCCGTCTCGACCGGCAAGCTGCCGTTCACCGGTCTGCAGGTCACCCTCATGCTGCTCGGCGGCCTCACCCTCCTCGGGCTGGGGCTGACCCTGCGCCGCACCACCGGTCCTCAGCTTCCCGCCTGAGCGCCAGCCTGAGCGCCGAGGCGGCACCCGCCGCCGCCCGCCCATCGGCGGGCCGGACCCGCCGGGCGCGACAGCGGTCAGCCGGGCGCGACAGCGCGATAGCGGACAGCCGGGCGCCGCGATAGCTCGTTCAGCCGGGCGCGAACTTCAGCCGGGCGCGAACTCGACGCGCACGCGCCGTGAGGGGCTCGCGTCGATGAGCAGCGCGAACGGCCCGGTTCCCTCTAGGACGCGGAAGGCCAGCCGGCCGTGGACCAGGGTCCCGGCGGGGATCTGGGCGCCGGGCGGCAGCTCGGTCCCCGCGTTGCCGGCGCTGGTGCTGGGCGAGAAGAGGGCGCCACGCGCGTCACGCAGGCGAAACCGCAGCCCCTCGACGGTCAGCGAGCGCCGGCTGATGTTGCGGTACAGCACCGAGACCGTGTGCCAGGCCCGGCCGGCTCCCGGAGGGAGCGCGAGCGTGTCGCGCGCCCACTGCTGGTTGGGCTCGCTGGTCACCGAGAAGCGCACGCCGCCGCTGACGAAGGTGCGCCGCGGCGCGAACTCGCGCCGCCGGTCCGACGGGCCGACCGCCGAGGAGCCCTGGGTGGGCTGGGCC
>JACCQW010000153.1 GCA_013813955.1 Solirubrobacterales bacterium | reverse complement strand
GCGCGCGTGTGCTCACCGACGCGCGCGCGCCGGTCGACCAGCTGCTGACCACCCGGCCCGGCTGACCCGGGCCGGGCGACGCCCTCAGCCCATCCCGCCGCGCACCAGCGGCGCGTAGCCGCTGCTGTGCCCCGTGCGGTTGGGGTGATAGCTCTCGCCGGTAGGGCTGGAGAGTCCGTTCAGCCACTCCGTCGAGGAGCACACCGCGTGCCCGACGAACGGTGGGATCGCGTCGCGGAAGCGGAAGTTCGCCCCCGCGGCGGTCACACGCGTCCGCGTCGTGTCGCGCAGCAGGTCGGCCGTCTGGTTCAGGCGCGTCATCTCGTCGCCGCTGAAGAACGTCCCGGCGTTGCAGTCCACGCCCATGAACAAGCGCGGATAGGAGAGCACGATCACCGTCGCGGTCGGCGAGCGGGACTTGATCGAGTTGTAGACCTGGTCGAGGCGCCCCGGCAGCGTGTTGCGGATGTAGGACTGCGCGGTGTCGATCGCGCCGTTGCAGTTCGAGGACCACCACGGCTGCGCGCACTCGGTGATCACGCTGGAGAAGCCCGCGTCGTTGCCGCCGATGGTGATCGTCACCCAGCGCGTGCCGGTGGTCAGGCTGGACACCTGGCTCGAGAGCACGTCGCCGGTCCTCGCCCCCGAGCAGGCCGCGAACACGAGATCGGTGTTCGCCCGCTGGACGTCGACGAGCGACGGGTAGGCGTACACGCTCTTCTGACACCCGGAGTCGAAGTACGTCCGCGTCCCGGTCCCCGACGAGAACGAGTCGCCGAGCGCGACGTAGCGCTCGCCGGCGATCGCCGGCCCAGCCCCCAGCGCGACCAGCACTACCGCGGCGCCGCACGCCCGCGCGATCCTCTTCAGCATGGTTCTCCTCCCACTGCCATCGTTGGTGTGCAATCCATACCGCCTGTGAGCACCGCCGACAACCTCACCGGCCGCGATGCCACCAGCCGTTGACAACCTGGCGTCCCATCGGCCCGGTCGATCCGTCAAGATCGGACCGTGCGCGTCGGGCTCACCGCCATCACCGCCCTGCTTGCCGTCCTCGTCCTGTCCGCGACCACCGTCCACGGGGCGAGCAGCGGCGACGCGGCGCGGTCGCGCGCGGTCGCCTGGGGGATCGAGCAGGCGGGCACGCGCGAGCGCGGGACGACGAACTGCTCGACGAGGATCGACCGCTGGGCGCGCGACATGGGCCTGCGCGTCCCACCCTGCCGGCCGTGGTGCGGCGCGTTCGTGCACCAGGCGTTCCTACGCGCCGGCGTGAGGCTGTCCGCGCGCCTGATCGACCCCCACCGCTCCTACGGCGACGCCGTCGCCGGCCGGCGCGGCCTGCGCCGCATCCCCAGATCGCAGGTGCGCCCGGGCGACCTTCTGTTCTTCGCCTTCCGCCCGCGGCTGAAGGCCTCGCACCTGTCGATCGTCACATCGCACCCGCGCAACGGCCAGGTGAGCACGGTCGAGGGCAACGTCTCGCACGTCGTGCGGCGCGCACGCCGCGGCCTGCGCTTCGCGGTCCTGGCCGCGCGCGTCGACGTTCGCTAGGGCGGCTGGGAGGACCCGCGACGTCTCTCGCGCGCCCGCGGCGTGCCAGGCGCCTGCCGCGTGTTCGTCTCCATCCTCGGCCTGGTCGGCGATCCGGCGACCACCGCGGAGACCCTGACCCAGATCAAGACCGTCGCGCGCGAGAACCCGCTGCCGGTCGCGGCGTTCGGGGCGTTCGTGGCCGGCGTGGTGATCGGGCGGCTCAGCGCGCGCTGACGCTCAGCCGTCGTCCTGGCGAAAGGCCCAGCGGACCTCCGCGGTGCTGAGGCCGCTGGCCAGGCAGGCCAGCAGCTTCATCCGCGCGGCCTGCGGGCTGAGAAATCCCGCGGGGATCATCCCGCTGGAGCGCAGGTCGCGCTCGGAGCCGGCATACCCGTAGGTGCGGTACAGCACGACGCCGCGCTCGGGCCGGCAGTACGCGACCACCGGGATGCGCTCGGCCGCCTGCGCCCACAGCTCCATCAGGTCGGGATGCAGGTGCCCGGCGCCGAGCGTGCCGATGACGACCCCGTCGGGCTCGGTGGCCAGCGCGGCGCGCGCGAGGGCGCCGTCGTCCCCGGCGGCGGTGGGCACGATCAGGACACGGCGATCCAGCGCGGGCGGGTCCAGCGGCGGATTGCGGGGCATACGCGACCAGAACGCCGGATGGCCCTCGGTCACCCGGCCCATCGGCCCGGTCTGGGGGCTGGAGAACGCGGTCAGCGACGTGGTGTCGGTCTTGCGCGCGCAGCGCGCGTGGTGGATCTCGCCGCCGAAGACGACGAGCACGCCCATCCCGGTGGCCTCGGTGCACGCGGCGACGCTCACGGCGTCCAGCAGGTTGGCCGGGCCGTCGGCGCCCGGCGCCGAGGCGGGCCGGATCGCCCCGGTGAAGACGATCGGCGCGTCCGCGTCGTGGAGGACGTCGCACAGCAACGCGGTCTCCTCCAGCGCATCGGTGCCATGGGTCACGACCACGCCGACCCCGCGGCGGGCCACGTCCCGGGCGGCGCGGCACACGCGCAGCTGGTCGTCGAGCGTCAGGTGGGCGCTGGGCAGGTTGACGACGGTCTCGGTCTCCAGGCCCTCCAGCTCGCTGAGCCCGCGCACGGCGGCCACGAGGCCGTCCGCATCGAGCTGCATCGTGGCGCCCGCGTCGCCGGACATGGCGATCGTCCCGCCGGCGCCGAGGATGCGCACGCGCCGTGGCACGGCGGGTGAGGGAAGCGCCATGGCGGGCAGGGTAGCGGCGGGGTCGCTCAGGGCGTGACCACGATCACGGTGCGCGGCCGGGGTCCTGGCCGCCGTGCTGTGCGCACCAGGCGTCGCGCGCGGCGCGCCGCGCGCCGCCGTCGCGGTAGCGGAAGGTCCTGAGCAGCACGCGCGCGACCGTCGCCGAGTAGGCCTCGATCGAAGCCGCGACCCGGCGACGGGCGGCCCGAGTGCGCGCGTTGGTCAGCCGCTCGGCGTTGCGCCACACGCCCTCGCGCCAGGATTGCAGCACGGCGAACGCCCCCTCGTTGTCGAGGATCGCGATGTCGGCGTCGTCGGTGGTGGGGTCGAAGCGCTCGGCGATCTCGCGCAGCACCGGCTCGTACAGCGCCGCCAGCCGCCGGTTGTAGGCGTCATGGTCGGGCTTGCGGCTCGTGCCGTCGGGCCTGCGGATGCCGACGCCGTCGAGCACGTAGGGGAAGTCGCGGTTGATGTGCGCGTTCATCGACATCAGGAAGTTGCCCAGCGCCCCCATCCGCCGGTGCCTGGTCGCATCGAAGGTCATCCGCCATGCGGCGGGCAGGCGGTGCAGGCGGCGCGCCTGGTAGTCGTCGTAGGCGTCGAAGTACAGGCGCGCGAAGACGCGGTCCTCGTTCTGCAACCAGCGCGCGTCGGAGAACACGCCGGCGCGGGCGGCGTCGCGCACGTCCTCGGTGACGCGCAGGTAGGCAACGGAGAAGACGGCGCGGTGGTCGCACACCGGCACGACCGTGTGCAGGCGGTGCTTCATCTCCTCGATCGTGCGATCGATGCAGGAGTCCGCGCCCTCGATGCAGTCGCGCTCGGTGGGGTCCTTGGCCGGCGCGGGCAGTGCCGGCAGCAGTGCCGGCCAGTCGACGTAGGGCGACGGATCGGTTGGCGACGTCGGCGCGATGAGCTGCGCGGCGGCCGGGCCGGCGCAGAGGCCCAGCGCGGCGGCAAGAGCAGCGAGCGCGGGGAGGACGATCCGGCGCGCGGCTGTCACGTCGGCGCTCATGCCCGGGACGCTACCCGTGTGGGAGGATCGTCGCAGTCCATGGAGCTGTCGCCCCGCATCGAGTCCTGGCGCGGCCAGGGAGAGGACGTGCGCTTCCGCGAGCGCCGCATCCACGTCCACCGCCGCGACGGCGATGGGCCGCTGCTTCTGCTGCTGCACGGCTTCCCGTCCAGCGCGTTCGACTGGCGCGGCGTGCTGGAGCGCACGCACGGGCGCCGCGCGCTGGCCTTCGACTTCCTCGGCTTCGGGCTGTCCGAGAAGCCGGCCGGCCACGAGTACACGCTGGCCTGGCAGGCCGATCTGGCCGAGGAGCTCGTGCGCCAGACCGGCCCCGCCCCGGTCTTCGTCGTCGCGCACGACATGGGCACGTCGGTGGCCACCGAGCTCATGGCCCGCGACCTGCGCGGCGAGCTCGGGTTCGACCTGGCCGGCGTGCTGCTGTTCAACGGCAGCATCCTGCTGCACCGCGCGAAGCCGACCTCGGGCCAGCGGCTGCTGCGCTCGCCGGCCGGGCCATTGGCCGCCCGTGCCATGAACCGGGCGTTCTTCCTGCGCCAGTTCTCCGGGCTCTTCTCGCCCGATCACCCGCTCGCGCCGCAGGAGGCCGAGGATCAGTGGGCGCTCATCGCCCACGAGGGCGGCCATCGCATCGCGCACCGGACGATCTCCTACATGGACGAGCGCGAGCGCTTTGCCGAGCGCTGGCACGGGGCGGTGGCCGCATGGCCGGGGCCGCTGTCCTTCGCGTGGGGGATGCTCGACCCCGTCGCGCGCCCGGCCGTCCTCGCCGGCCTGCGCGAGCTGCGCCCGGCCGCGCCCGTCACCGAGCTGCCGCGCCTGGGCCACTACCCGCAGATCGAGTCGCCCGACGAGGTGCTGGCCGCGCTCGAGGCCGCGCTCAGCGC
>JACCQW010000127.1 GCA_013813955.1 Solirubrobacterales bacterium | reverse complement strand
GCTCGGCCGCGTCGGGCGCGAGCTGGACGCCCAGGCGCCCGGCCGCCTCGGCCCACAGACGCGTCAGCGGGGTCGTCGGGCAGACCACCGCCACGCGGCTGATCGTGCCCGCGCGCAGCAGCCGCTTGGCGAAGACGAGGCTCGGGATCGTCTTGCCCGCCCCGGGCGCGGCGGACAGCAGAAACGGCCCGTGCTCCCATGCGGACATGCGCGCCAGGGCGCGCTCCTGCCAGGCGCGAAGAGCGGTCAACTGGCGGCGGCGGGTGCGGCGGCGACGGACACGGAGGCGGCAGTGTGCGCCACCGGCCGGACGGTACCGGACCGTCGGACCACGATCGCCCGCGTCCTAGCCGACGTACGCATCGGCCTCGATCTCGACGAGCATCCGGGGGTCCATCAGCGCGGAGACCTCGACCATCGCGCTCACCGGACGGGCGTCGGCGAAGCGCTCCTGGTGGGCGCGGCCGAACTCGTCGCAGCGGCTGATGTCGGTCACGTACAACCGCGTGCGCACGACCTGGTCCATCCTCACGCCCTCGCGACCGAGCGCCTCCTCGATCAGGTCCAGCGCGTAGACCGTCTGCGCGTACGCGTCGCCCGGGCCGAGCACCGCGCCGTCCTCGCCGACCGCCGTCGTTCCCGCCACGAGCACGAATGGCCCCGCGCGCACGGTGCGCCGGTAGCCGTAGGCCTCCTCCCACCGGGCGGCCATCGCCTAGTGGCGGAAGTGCCGCCGGCTCGTGAAGACCATCGCGATGCCTGCGGCGTCGGCGGCCTCGACGACGTCGGGGTCGCGGCGCGAGCCGCCCGGCTGGATGATCGCGGTGATCCCCGCGCCGATGGCGATCTCGGGTCCGTCGGAGAACGGAAAGAACGCGTCGGAGGCCAGCACCGCGCCCTGCAGCGACTCCAGGCGCGACTTGTCGATGGCCAGGCGCACGGAGTCGACCCGGCTCATCTGGCCCGCCCCGATCCCGGCGGTCGCCTCGTCGCGCGCCAGCACGATCGCGTTGGAGCGCACGTGCTTGCACACCTGCCAGGCGAAGAGCAGGTCGCGCCACTGCGCATCGCCGGGCACCCGCTGCGTGACGACCTCCATCTCCGTGCGGTCGCTGAACTCGAGGTCACGGTCCTGCACGAGCAGGCCGCCCATGACCTGCTTGATGTCCGGCTCGGCGCCCGACGGCCAGCGTCGCTCGTTGTTCTCCAGGATGCGCGTGTTGGGCTTGGCGCTCAGCACCTCCAGCGCGCCGGCCTCGTAGCCGGGCGCGAAGAGCACCTCCACGAACTGGTTGGCCAGGCGCTCGGCGGTGGCCCTGTCGACCGGCCGGTTCAGCGCGATCACGCCGCCGAACGCGCTCAGGGGGTCCGTCGCGAACGCGCGCTGGTAGGCCTCCAGCGGGCCGGCACCGAGCGCCACGCCGCAGGGATTGTTGTGCTTGACGATCGCGCACGCCGGCTCGTCGAAGTCGCGCACGAGCATCCGCGCCGCGTCCAGGTCGAGCAGGTTGTTGAACGACAGCTGCTTGCCGTGGTGCTGGTGGACCATCGACAGCACGTGCATCCGCGAGCCGACCTGCGCGTAGTAGGCCGCGCGCTGGTGCGGGTTCTCGCCGTAGGGCAGGTCGGCGACCTTCTCGTAGGCACGGACGTGCAGCGGCGGGAAGTCGTCGGACTTCTCTGCGAACCAGCGGCCGATCGCCGTGTCATAGCGCGCGGTGTAGGCGAACGCCTCGGCGGCCAGCGACCCGCGCGTGGACATCGACAGCAGCCCGTCGGAGGCGCGCAGCTCCTCGAGCACCGCGTCGTAGGACTCGGGGCTGACCACGACGGCCGCGAACGCGTGGTTCTTGGCCGCCGCACGGATCATCGTGGGCCCGCCGATGTCGATGTTCTCGATGATCTCCGCGTCGCCGGAGCCCCGGCGCGACGCGGTGCGCTCGAACGGGTAGAGATTCACACAGACGAGGTCGACGTACTCGATCTCGTGCTCGGCGGCGGCCGCCACGTGGGCCGGGT
The DNA here is from genome assembly GCA_013813955.1 of Solirubrobacterales bacterium. GTDB lineage: Bacteria > Actinomycetota > Thermoleophilia > Solirubrobacterales > Solirubrobacteraceae > CADCVQ01. The sequence goes on along the minus strand of JACCQW010000127.1, from coordinate 3,181 downwards.
CCGACCGGACGGCCAGCAGCCCCGCGTACAGCCGCGGGTGCAGCGTCTTCACGCGGCCGTCCATGATCTCCGGGAAGCCCGTGAAGTCCTCCACCGTGCGCACGGCCAGGCCCGCCCCCGACAGCTCGCCCGCCGTGCCGCCGGTCGACAGCAGCTCGACGCCCAGCTCGGTCAGTCCCTGCGCGAAGTCGACCACGCCGCGCTTGTCGGAGACCGACAACAGCGCCCGGCGCACGCGCACCGCGCCCGGCTGGGTGACCGGCTCGGCGCCGTGCGTGGGGGACTCGCCGGAGATGGCCGCGAGAATAGCGGCCGCCCGCGCGGGACCCCGTGCTCAGCGGGCCCCCGCGCTCAGCCCACGCGCTCGCAGCGCTTGACGACGTCGCTGCGGTCCATCAGGACCCGGTCGTTGCCGGGCCCGCAGTCGATGCGGTCGCGACCGCCGCCGACCGCGACGATGACGTCGTCGCCGCTGCCGCCCGCGACGATGTCCTCGCCGAAGCCGCCGTTGAGCCGGTCGCGCCCGGGCCCGCCGTCCAGGAGGTCCTGCCCGCGCCCGCCCTCGATCGTGTCGTTGCCGGACCCGCCCACGAGCAGGTCGCTGCCGCTACGGCCGAACAGCCCGTCGGCGCCCGAACCGCCGAAGAGCCGGTCGTCGGTCCGGTCGCCCTCGAGGCGGTCGTCTCCCGCCAGGCCGTACAGGCCGCCGTCGGGCGCCAGCGCGCTCCCGCCGCCGGCGCGCACGCTGAGCGCGTCGTTGCCGTGGGTCGCGCGGCCGAAGCGGCGCAGCGGCTGGCCGGCGTTGTAGTTGTCGACAAACGCGATCGCGCCGGCGCCCGGCAGGCCCGCAGCCTCGCGGCCGGCGTTGGTGGCCGTGCCGACCACCTTGTCCTGGGCGAGGAACTCGGGATTGGGCCGCTCGGCGCCCGCGCCGTCGCGCACGGTCAGCGGGATGAGCACCTCGCAGCCCGGAAGGGACCGGACCTCGCCGGCCGCCGGGTCCTGCACCCCGGACGGGCTCCCCCGCTGCTCGCGCCCGGATGTCACGTACTCCGCGTAGACGATGTCGATCCCGGCGCCGCAGTCGACCTCGCCGACGAAGGCTCCCGTCCACAGCACGTCGTCGCCGTCGCCGCCGCGCAGGACGTTGCGCCCCGTCCCGCCGAGCAGGCGGTCGTCGCCGGTCTCACCGAGGAGCACGTCGGCCCCCTGCCCCCCTTCGAGGACGTCGGCGCCCGCGCCGCCGACGAGCTCCTCTCCGCCGTTGCCGCCGACGAGGATGTCGTCGCCGTCGCGCCCGTAGACCACGCGGTCGCGGCCGCGATTGGTATTGACGTAGTCGTCGCCTGGGCCCGCGTCGACGAGCTTCTCGTTGCCGAACGCGGTCTCCAGGATGAAGTCGTCGCCCTCGCCGCCCAGGAGCGTGTCGTCGCCGTCGCCGCCGTCGATCCGGTCGTCGCCCGCGCCGCCGTCGACCAGGTCGTTGCCGCTGCCGCCCTCCAGGCGATCGATGCCGGCGCCGCCGAACACGCGGTCGTTGCCCGAGCCGCCGAGCAGCCGGTCGTTGCCGGTGTCACCGAAGAGCCGGTCGTTGCCAAAGCCGCCGTCGAGGACGTCGTGCCCCCGCCGGCCGCGCAGGGTGTCGCCCCCGTGCCCGCCGCGCAGCAGGTCGCGGACGTTGCTGCCGGTGATGCGGTCCGACCGCCCGCTGCCGTCGCGCACGATCGCGTGCGCCGACGGGGCGAGCACGGCGGCCAGGGAGAGGACGAGGACGAGAAGGCGCGGGGTCACGGCCGGGATCATGTCCCACTTCGGACCGGCGGGGCAAGACCGAGGCTTGAACCCGCGCCGAACGGGAAGGATTCGGGCACCCGGTGAAGGGAGTCCCGATGGACGACAAGAACCCCGCGCGCGAGGGGGAGGCCGAGCGTAAGATGGAGCACAGCGCCGACGAGCTCGAGGAGCGCCTCGAGAACTTGGACAAGGACCTCGGCAAGGCGCACAGCGAGCTCGAGGAGCGCAAGAAGGACGCCGAGGGGCGCGACGACGCCTCGATCTAGTACGCGTGGCCGGAAGGGCACGTGTACTAGGAGCGTCGGTCGACCAGGACCCGGCGCGGGTTGCCGGGGTCCGTGCGCACCGCACCGCGGGCGATCAGGCGCACCGCCTCGGGTAGGAGCGCGTGCTCGAGCGGGCGCAGGCGCTCACGGACGTCGCCGGCGTCACGCGCGCCGGGCAGCTCGATCGCGCGCTGGAGGATGACCGGGCCGGTGTCCACGCCGTTGTCGACGAAGTGCACGGTGACCCCGAAGACCTTGACCCCGTAGGCGACGGCCTGCTCGATCGCCCGCACGCCGGGGAAGGCGGGCAGCAGCGCCGGGTGGACGTTGACCACGGCGCCCGGGAAGCGGTCCAGAAACGGCGCGGTGAGCAGCGCCATGTAGCCGGCGAGCACGACGAGGGCGACGTCGCGCTGCGCCAGCCAGTCGGCGATCGCGCTGTCGCGGGCGGTGCGGTCGGGATGGTCGGTGAGCTCGAAGACGGCGCTCGCCACGCCCGCCGCCCGCGCGCGGTCGAGCGCATGGGCGTCCGGCTGGTCGGACGCCACCGCGACGATGTCGGCCTCGTGAGCGTGGACGGTGTCCAGCAGCGCCTGCAGGTTCGTCCCCGACCCCGAGGCCAGGACCCCGACGCGCAGGCGCGCGCTCATGCGGCAGCGCGCTCGGCGGGCACGACCTGCAGCTTGGGGTACGCGCCGCCGGTCGAGCGCAGTCGTCCGGCGGCGATGAGCTCGTCGACCCGTGAGAGGACCTGGGGCCCGGTCAGATGGTCGAACGTCGAGTAGGCGGGCAGCCCGTCGTAGCCGTTGGAGATGACCGCCTTGGAGCGGCTGCCGCGCAGGATCTCCACCGTGCGCGTGCGCCCGACCGCCGGCATGGCGAACGCCACCACGGAGACGATCGCGTCGTCGAGCTCGCCCGGCGCAGCGCCCGTCGCGCTGCGCCGGCCGGGCGCGACCGGCAGCCAGCCGGCCTCGCAGGCATCGCAGCACGGCACCCCGGGTGCCGGCGCAGGCACGCTGGTGTCGCCGAAGTGGCGCAGTATCGTCTCGCGCCGGCAGGCCGAGCCCTCGACGAAGGCCCACACCGTTCGGTACTGGCGCCAGCGCGCGCGCTGGGCC
>JACCQW010000125.1 GCA_013813955.1 Solirubrobacterales bacterium | reverse complement strand
GCCCTCCAGCAGGATCGAGTGCTCGACCTCCGCGTCGCTGATGACGCAGCCCTCGCCGATCGACGTGTACGGCCCGATGTAGGCGTCGGTGATGCGCGCCCCGGCGCCGATGATCGCCGGCCCGCGCACCGTCGTGCGCTCCAGCCGAGCGCCGGCCTCGACGACGACGCGCCCGTCGCACTGGGACTCGACGAGGTCGCCCTCGATGCGCGGCTCGATGCGGTCCAGCACGAGACGGTTGGCCTCGAGCATGTCCTCCAGGCGGCCCGTGTCCTTCCACCAGCCGCGCACGATGTGCGGCTCGACGCGGCGCCCGTCATCGACGAGATACTGGATCGCGTCCGTGATCTCGAGCTCGCCGCGGGCGCTCGGCTCGATCGCGCGCGCGGCGTCGTGGATGCCGGCCGTGAACATGTAGACGCCGACGAGCGCGAGGTCCGTGGCAGGCTGCGGCGGCTTCTCCACGAGGCGCACCACGCGGTCGCCGTCGAGCTCGGCGACGCCGTAGTTCTCGGGGTCGTCGACGGGCGTCAGCAGGATCAGCGCATCGGGGCGGCTCGCGCGGAAGGAGGCGACGAGCTCGGTGATGCCGCCCTGCAGCAGGTTGTCGCCGAGGTACATGACGAACGGCTCGCCGCCGAGATACGCCTCGGCCGTCAGCGACGCGTGCGCCAGGCCGAGCGGCTCGTCCTGCTCGACGTACGTGATCGCCACGCCGAACCGCGAGCCGTCGCCCGCGGCGGCCCGGATCTCGTCGCCGGTCTCCGGCGCGATGATGATCCCGACCTCCTCGATGCCGGCCTGCGCCATCGCCTCGATGCCGTAGAAGAGCACCGGCTTGTTGGCCACCGGCACGAGCTGCTTGGCACTGGTGTGCGTGATCGGGCGCAGGCGGGTGCCCTTGCCGCCGGAGAGGATCAGTCCCTTCATCAGTACACCCCGGTGGCCAGCTTGCGGTGGTCCCACGTCGCGCGCTCGCGCTCGGCGAACTGCAGCCCGACGCGCTTTGGCGCCTGGGCGTGCACCATCGCACGGGCGTCGTCGTTCAGCTCGCCGCCGCCGTAGCGGGAGAAGATCTCCTCGCCAAGCGCGGCCACGGTGCCCGTCTCGCGGTGCACGCTGACGTCGGTCTTGAGCATCACGCCACGCAGCTCGTCGTACCGCGTGCCCGCCTCGACCTGCAGCGTGGCGCGCGGGTCGCGCTCGAGGTTACGGACCTTCTGGGACTTCGTGAACGTCCAGGCCCACAGCTGCCCCTCGCGCAGGACGTACCACAGCGGCATGAGGTGGGGCAGGCCGTCGCGCCCGTTGGTCGCGCACACCACGGTGCGCTCCTCCTCGAGGAAGGCGAGGGCCTCCTCGTCGGACATGCGGATCTGCGCCCGGCGGCTCATGGGCGGGACCCTAGTGGTCCCGCCCGTGAGCTGAGTGAACGCCTAGCGGTCGCGGATCAGGTACCTGATCTCGCAGTTGCGGACGCCCCTGGCCTCCTTCTGGTTGAAGCGGACCTTGTCGCCGCGGCCGGCGCCGCAGTTGACGGTGGCACGCGGTCCCTGCGTGGCGACGTTGATGGCGTCGTTGCCGGCGCCGCCGAACGTCCGGTCGCGGCCGAACCCGGCGTTGATCGTGTCCCTGCCGCTTCCGCCCGACAGGCGGTCGTTGCCACCCGCGCCGTTGAGCGCGTCGTTGCCGCTCTGGCCGAAGATCCGGTCGGCGCCCAGGCTGCCCGAGAGGATGTCGCGGCCGCTGTTGCCCTCCAGGCAGTCGTTGCCGCGGCCTCCGCTGACCCGGTCGTTGCCGCCGAGGGCGAGGACCCGGTCGGCGCGGTTGGACCCCGTGATGCGATCGTTGCCGCGCGTGCCGAGGATCACGAACCGTGGTCCGCCGCCCTGCACGCAGGGCGCCTTCGGGAAGCGCCGCCGCGCGACGTCCAGCGGGATGACCGTGCCGCCGCTCGGGCCCTGGAACGGGCGCCCGATGATGATCTCGCCCTGTCCGGACCCGAGGGTGCCGGCCGGGATGACGCACAGGGTTCGCGCGAGGTCGAGGACCGAGCCGGTCGGGCAGATCTGCCCGTCGCCGGCGCCGCTGCCGTCGTTCTGCTTCGTCGGATCGCAGACCGGGCCGTTGGCGCCCACCTTGGCCTCACCGATCACGAGGTCGACCACCGGGGTGTCGCCGCGCAGGATCTTGATGTGCAGCGCGCGGACGGTCAGGGAGTTGACCTCGGTGATCCGCTCGTCGGGGGTGATCTCGACCAGGAAGCCGAGCGGCGAGAGCGCATCGCTCAGCGCCTTTACGAGCCCGTCCAGAGGGATCGCCTGCCCGCCCAGGGTGATGTCCGCGACGCGGCTGTCGCCCGAGAACTTGGGCTGCAGGTCGCCGGGGGCGCAGGTCGCGGAGGCAGTCGAATTCGCGGCCCCGATGCCCAGCACGACGCTGTCGGAGCCCAGCGGCAGCGTGAGGTCCTCCACGCGGCCCTCGGCGGCGATCTTCTGGTCGATCGCGCGGCCGAGCTCGGGGGCGATGGCGGTGCTCGCCTTGCCCGTCACCGCACCGATGAAGTCCGGCGAGATGCCGAGCTGCGTGGCCGTGTTGCCGGCCCCCGTCTCGCTGTTGACGCACTGCGCACGATCGGGGCTCGCCCCGTTGGCGGTGTTGATGTTGCCGTTGGCCACGATCGGCTCCACGCGGTTCTGGCCGGCCACCGACGTGTAGGCGGCGCTGGCGCGGCACTGCCA
>JACCQW010000112.1 GCA_013813955.1 Solirubrobacterales bacterium | reverse complement strand
GCGTAGGCGGCGTAGGGGAAGTCGGGCAGCCCCTGGGCGGCCTCGAACTTCGGGTCGCCGGCCATCGCGCGCTGCTCCCACGTCACCTGGTTGAGGTCGCGGTTGTTGAGCACGAGCACGATCAGCCGCGGGTCGCTCCAGCGCTCCCAGTACTTCGTGATCGTCACGAGCTCTGAGTTGCCGTTCATCTGCATCGCGCCGTCGCCGACGAGCGCGATCGCGACGCGATCGGGGTACGCGAACTTCGCCGCGATCGCGTAGGGGACGCCCGGCCCCATCGTCGCCAGGGTGCCCGACAGCGACGCCTTCATGCCGCGGCGGATCTTCACGTCGCGGGCGTACCAGTTCGCCGACGAGCCGGAGTCCGCCGACAGGATGCAGTTCTCCGGCAGGCGCGAGGACAGCTCCCAGAAGACGCGCTGCGGGTTGATCGGCTCGCCGTCGTGCATCGCGCGCGCCTCGAGCACCTTCCACCACTCGGCCACGTTGGACTCGACGGTCTCGCGCCACGCGCGATCGGCCTTGCGCTCGAGCAGCGGGACCAGCGCGCGCAGGGTCTGCGCGCTGTCGCCCACGAGGTTGGCCTCCATCGGGTAGCGGATGCCGATCATGCGCGCGTCGATGTCGATCTGCACGCCGCGCGCAGCGCCCTCCTCGGGCAGGAACTCCGAGTAGGGAAAGCTCGACCCGACCATCAGAAGCGTGTCGCAGTCCTGCATGAGATCCCAGCTGGGCTTGGTGCCCAGCAGGCCGATCGAGCCGGTGACGAACGGCAGGTCGTCGGGGACCGCCGCCTTGCCCAGCAGCGCCTTGGCGATCCCGGCGCCGAGCAGGTCGGCGACCTCGATCAGCTCGTCGGTGGCCTGCAGCGCGCCCGCGCCGGCCAGGATTGCCACACGCTCGCCCGCGTTGAGAATCTCCGCCGCCTGCGCCAGCGCGGCCTCACCCGGAACGCGCGCGGGCTCGCTGTAGCCCGGCCCCGAGTGCACCGTGCCGTGCGCCCGCGGCGCGTCGGGCACCGCCTCCTCCTCCTGCAGGTCGTTGGGGACGATCAGGCAGGTGACCGTCCGCTCGGCGCGCGCGATGCGGATCGCGCGGTCGACGAGGTGGCGGATCTGCGCCGGATCGGTGGCCATGTGCACGTACTCGTGCGCGACGTCCTTGAACAGCGAGACGAGGTCGACCTCCTGCTGATAGTTGCCGCCCAGCGCCGTCATCGCCTGCTGGCCGACGATCGCCACCACCGGCTGGTGGTCGAGCTTGGCGTCGTAGAGACCGTTGAGCAGGTGAATCGCGCCGGGGCCCGAGGTGGCCAGGCACACGCCCACCTCGCCGGTGAACTTCGCGTGCGCGCAGGCCATGAACGCGGCCATCTCCTCGTGGCGGACCTGCACGAACTCCAGCGGGCCGGATCCGTCGATCCCGCCCCCCGCGCGGTTCATCGCGCCCATGATCCCGTTGATGCCGTCGCCGGGGTAGCCGTACACGCGGTGAACGCCGTTGGCGGCCAAGCGCTCCAGCAGGTGGTCGCTGACGGTGATGCTCACGAGGAGCTCCGCTCGAGCGCCGCGAAGGCCACACCGGTGGCGACCGCGTAGACGGCGTGGTGGAAGGCGTCGATGGCGATCTCCTTGGGCTCGGACTCCCACAGCGGCGGCGCGACGTCGAGCGCGGGCAGCATGGCCTGGGCGGACCCCCAGATCGCGGTGAAGTGCGCGGCGGTCGCCGCGGCGCCGTCCAGGCCGGCGGCGTGCAGCAGCCCACGGACCGCGCCCCACGATGTGCCATAGCTCCAGTGCACGACGGTGGCGAAGCGCGCCTGGCCCGCGGGGTCGCGCGGCTGGATGCCGAGCACCTTCCCGGCCGCGTCAGACGGCGCGGAGCTCGAGCCGCGCTCGCGCAGCTTCGCCTCGAGGGTGCTGGAGACGGTCATCGCCACCGTCCCCGCCGCCCCGGCAAACAGGCCCTTGCCCACCGCCGCGGCGGTGTCTCCCAGTCTCACGACGGACCTCCCGTTGGTGTGTGCCGCACGATCGACCATCCTGCCCCACCGGCGCTCGGTCGTACACCCTGTCGTGGCGTGTTCACAGTCCCGTCAGATCGCCGACGGGTGTCGTCACCGGGTGTTCATACCCTCGGCGCGCGGGGCGGGTAGCGCCAGGAGCATGCGTCACGCGTCAGCTCGAGGCGATCGCCGGCGGGGTTGGCGGCCGGCTGCGCTTCGGATCCTTTCCGCGTGGCCATCGAGTTGCGCACGTCATGCGAGAGCGCCGCCGCATCGTCGGGAACGTGCTCGGTCGTGATCGCGATCGACACCGCCGACGATGTTGCTGCATCCGGGCGGAAACACAACGAGGATCGCTACCAGCCCCGGGCAAGTGCGGCTAATGCGCGCGTGCCAGCCAGAGCTCGCCCAGCGACATCGGCACGCACGTGACCGAGCCATCGGCCACCAGCTGCCGCAGCTGCCGATCGGCCGTCCGGGCGGAGCGACCGATCGCGGCCGCCACCTCAACGGTCGCGAAGGACTGACCAGGGTGCCCGCCAAGGAAGCGAGCGGCGTCGAGCGGCCGACGGCGCTCGAGCGCGGGCACGAGATTCTGAAGCGCGACCTCGTAGGCCTCCCGGGGCTGAAATCCCGGCACGCTCACCGACCGGCCGCCGATCGAGAAGACGTAGCTCGGCGTCGTGTATCGCTCCTCCCCACCATCCTCGCCGCCCGCCGTCCGGTCGAGCGCCAGCGCGACCCGGTCGGGACGCCGAGCCTCGGCGCGGTCGCGCGCGAACGCCGTCGCACTGGACGCCGCGGCGAGATCTCGCTCGAAGCGCGCGCGGTCCAGGCCGGCGACGTCGGCCGCGAGGCGTCGCAGCTCGCCGGGCTCGTCGACCGCCCGCACCTCGGCGAACCAGGCCAAGCGCAACCGGCGCAGGAGCCCGTCACCGGCCTGCCGGCTCTGCATCTCGGCGGCCTTCACCGCGCGCCCGCCCGCCCAGGTGCCCGACAGGCGCGGGCGCTCCCGCGCACAGAACGGCATGCCATGTCGCTCGTGGATCTTGCGGTAGCCCTCAGCGAGTCCCGCCGTCGTGTAGCCCTCCTCGGCCATCGTCGCGCCCGACTCGTGCAGGCCCACCTGCACGGTGCGCCAGCGCAGCTGGTCGCCGTAGCGCTCCTGGAGCGCGATGCGGACCGGCTCGGCGCTGTAGCACCATGGACAGCCCGCATCGGTGAAGTGGGCGACGTCGACCATCGTCATCCGTCGCGCACGGCCTTGGTCGTCTGGCGCGCGGCCGTGAGCAGGGGGTCGTAGACCCCGGAGAACGGCGGGGCGTAGGAGAGGTCGAACAGCTCGAGATCGCCGACCGCGACGCCTGTCCAGACGGCCACGGCGAGCACGTCGATGCGCTTCGCCGCGCCCTCGACGCCGACGATCTGTCCGCCCAGCAGGCGCCCGCTCCCCGCCTCGGCCACGAGCTTGACCCAGATCGGCCCGGATCCGGGGTAGTACCCCGCGCGCGTACGGTCCTCGATGGTCGCGCAGACCACGTCGATCCCGGCCTCGCGCGCCTCGCGCTCGGAGATCCCGGTGCGCGCCACCTCGTAGCGGCAGATCTTGGACGCGGCGGTGCCGATGACACCGGGGAAGGCCGCGTCGCCGCCGGTGGCGTTCACCCCCGCGATCCGGCCCTGCTTGTTGGCGTGCGTGCCCAGCTGGATGTTCACGGGCCGCTCGAGGACGCGGTGCCAGCTCTCGACGCAGTCGCCGGCGGCGAAGATCCCCTCGAGCCCCGGGCAGCGCTGCCGATCGTCGACGCGCACCGCCCTCCGCTCGCCGAGCGTCAGGCCTGCCGCCTCGGCGAGGCCGGTGGCGGGCTTGACGCCCGTGGCGACGACGACGTGGTCGGCGGGAAGCTCGCCCTCGGAGGTGAGCACCGACCGCGCGCTGCCGTCGGCGTGGTGGCGGACCTCCTCGAGCGCGGTCGACAGCAGCACGCGGATGCCCACGCCCTCCGCGGCGTCCTGGACGTGGGCCGCGATCTCGGGGTCCAGGCTGCCCATCACCTGCTCGGACTGATCGACGAGGACCACGTCCAGGCCGCGCAGCACCAGCGCCTCGGCCATCTCCAGGCCCACGTAACCGGAGCCGATGACCACCGCATGCCGCGCGCCGGAGGCCTCGAGGCGCGTCCGGAAGCGCCGCGCCTCGTCGACCGTGCGCACCGGCTCGCAGACCTCCACGCCCGGCACCGGCGGGGGGACCGCGATCGCGCCGGTCGCGTACACGAGCTGGTCGAACCCCTCGTCGCTCTCGGACCCGCGATCGAGATCGCGCACGGTCACGGTGCGGCCCCCGAGGTCGATCGCGATCACCTCGTGACGCGTCCGCACGTCGATGCCCGCCTCCCGGAACTCGACGGGCGTGCGGCTGATGAGCCGGTCAGCATCGTCGAACAGGCCGCCGACGAAGTAGGGGATCCCGCACGCGGAGTACGAGGTGTGCGGCCCGCGCTCGAAGGCGAGGATCTCGAGCTCTGGGTCGCGGCGGCGTGCGGAGGCCGCCGCGCTCATGCCCGCGGCATCACCCCCGATTACGATCAGCCGGTCGGCCACACGGTCGTCCTACCCATCTGAGGACGAACCGCCCCTTACCGAAGGGTGTCGAGGGTTTCGCGCTCCGTAATGACCGCGCCCGGGCCTGCGGCCGGGGGCCGGGCTCGCCAGTCAGCCCAGGATCAGCTCGAGGCGGCGCTCGAGCGCGCCGGCGACGGCCTCGCGCACGAACCCCTGCTCGAAGCGCTCCACGGTCGCCTCGAGGAAGCCCTCGATGACCAGCCGCTTGGCGCGATCGGGCGACAGGCCGCGCGAGCGCAGGTAGAACAGCTGCTCGGGGTCGATCTGGGCGATCGCCGCGGCGTGCGTGCAGCGCACGTCGTTGGCCAGGATCTCCAGGCCGGGGATCGCGTCGGCGTGCGCGGTCTTGGTCAGCAGCAGGTTGCGCGACTCCTGGAAGGCGTCGATCTGCTGAGCGCCCTCGTCGACCTTGATCATCCCCGACCAGACGGTGCTCGAGCGGCCGCCGAGGATGCCGCGGAAGGCGAGGTCCGAGGTCGTGTTCGGAGCCTCGTGCTCCTGGGTGGTGGCGTAGTCGAGATGCTGGCGGGCGTGGGTGGCGTAGGCCCCGGTGACCTTGGCGTCCGCGCCCGGGCCGGCGAGCGCGGTGTCCATCGCGACGCGGCCGTTGCCGGCGCCGAAGCCCAGCGCGATCCAGTCCAGCGCGCCGTCGCGCCCGACGACCGCGCGCTGCGTGCCGAAGATCCAGGCCTTCTCGTTGAGGCCCTGCGCGCAGACGTAGCGCAACCGGGCGTTCTGGCCCACCGACAGCTCGGTCACGGTGTTGACCAGCCCGGGCTCGTCGGTCTCGGCGGAGACGTACTGCTCCCACACCTCGGCCTCCGCGCCCTCCTCGAGCACGACCAGCGTGCGCCACTGCAGCGCGGTCTGCGGCTGGGACTGCACGACGGTGACGACGATCGGGGCGTCGACCTTCATGCCGCGCGGCACGTAGACGAACGCGCCGCCCTGCCAGCCCGCGTCATTGCGCGCGACGAACGGGTTGTCGGCTCCGACGACCGTTCCGAGATGCGCCTCGACGAGCTCGGGGTGCGACTGCACCGCCACGCTGAGCGGCATGACCATCGGCTCGTCGGCGGTCAGCTCGGAGGCGGGCCCCGCGTAGGCATGGTCGACCTGCTCGAGGTGCGCCGCGCCCGCGGGCGCCTGGATGACGCTCAGCGCCGTGGTGTCGACGTGCGCGCCGACGCGCTCCGGCGGCTCGTAGGCGTCGAGGTCCAGGCTCTTCAGCGAGGTGAACTCCCACCCCGGCTTGCCGCGGAAGGAGGGCAGCTCGAGCTCGCCCGTCAAAGTGACGGCGCGCTCGCGGCGCGCCGTCAACCACTGCGGCTCGATGATCGCGCGGGTGGCCGGCATCAGCCGATCGAGCCCTCCATCTGCAGCTCGATGAGGCGGTTCATCTCGACCGCGTACTCCATCGGCAGCTCCTTGACGATCGGCTCGATGAAGCCGTTGACGATGAGCTTGGAGGCCTCCTCCTCGTCCAGGCCGTGGCTCATGAGGTAGAAGAGCTGCTCCTCGCCGACCTTCGTGACGCTGGCCTCGTGGCCGACGTCGACGTCGTCCTCGCCGATGCGGATCGTCGGGTAGGTGTCCGACCGCGACGCCTCGTCGAGCAGCAGCGCGTCGCAGACGACCTTGGACTTCGCGCCGTGCGCGCCCTTTGCCACCTCGAGCAGGCCGCGGTAGGAGGAGCGCCCGCCGTCCTTGGAGATCGACTTGGCGAAGATGTTCGACGTGGTGTTCGGCGCCGCGTGGATGATCTTGCCGCCCGCGTCCTGGTGCTGGCCGGCGCCCGCGAAGGCGATCGAGAGGATCTCGCCGTGGGCGCGCTCGCCGGTCAGGTAGACCGACGGGTACTTCATGGTCAGCTTGGAGCCGAGGTTGCAGTCGACCCACTCGACCGTGGCGTCGCGCTCGGCGACCGCGCGCTTGGTCACGAGGTTGAACACGTTCGTCGACCAGTTCTGCACGGTCGTGTAGCGGATCCGCGCGCCGGGGCGGGCGATGAGCTCGACCACCGCGGAGTGCAGCGAGTCCGAGGAGTACGTCGGGGCCGTGCAGCCCTCGACGTAGTGCACGTAGGAGCCCTCGTCGGCGATGATCAGCGTGCGCTCGAACTGGCCCATGTTCTCCGTGTTGATGCGGAAGTAGGCCTGCAGCGGCATCTCGACGCGGACGCCCGGGGGCACGTAGACGAACGAGCCGCCCGACCACACGGCGCTGTTGAGCGCGGCGAGCTTGTTGTCGTTGGGCGGGATGATCGTCGCGAAGTGCTCGCGCACGATGTCCTCGTGCTCGCGCAGCGCGGTGTCCATGTCCATGAAGATCACGCCCTGGGCGGCGAGCTTCTCGTTGATCTGGTGGTAGACGACCTCGGACTCGTACTGGGCGCCCACGCCGGAGAGGAACTTGCGCTCGGCCTCCGGGATGCCCAGGCGGTCGAAGGTCTTCTTGACGTCCTCGGGGACGTCGTCCCAGGAGCGCTCGGCGCGCTCGGAGGCGCGGACGAAGTAGTGGATGTTGTCGAAGTCGACCTCGGCCAGGTGCGGCGAGCCCCACGTCGGCATGGGACGCGCGAAGAAGTGCTCGAGGGCCTTCAGGCGGAAGTCGAGCATCCACTGCGGCTCGGACTTGAACTCGGAGATCTTCTCGACGATCTCGCGATTGATGCCCTTGGGCGCCTTGAACAGGTAGTTCTCGGCGTCGTGGAAGCCGTACTTCTCGGTGTAGTCCGAGTTGATGCCCTGCAGGGACTGCTGCTCGGCGATGGTCTCGGGTGTGGCCATGGGTCAGTCGACCTCCAGCTTGATCACGTCGTCCACGACGGAGACGGCGAACGTCTCCACCGGAACGTAGGCAGGCAAAGTCTTGGGAGCTCCGGTGCGCAGGTCGAACAGCGAGCCGTGGCGCGGGCATTCGACCGTGCAGGCGTCCTGGTCGACCTCGCCCTCCGCCAGCGGGCCGTCGTCGTGCGAGCAGCGGTCCTCGATGGCGAAGAGCTCGCCGTTGCAGTTGATGACGCCGATCTCCAGATCCTCCCACGCCACGATGCGCGTGGCGCCGGGGGGCAGCTCGGAGAGGGGGCAGATGTCGATGGTCTCGGGCATATCCGATTGCGCAGGTACGGATTCTACCGTCTGTGGCGGACCGGGCCCCGGCCGGCCCCGCGTATATACCGCATCCGGTATTCTCGGCACGTGTCCTCGCCCGGTGACTTCATCCGCGCCCGCCGTCTGGCCCACGGGCTGACGCAGGCCCAGCTGGCGCTGCGAGCAGGCACGACGCAGGCCGCCCTGAGCCGGCTCGAGCGCGACGAGCTCTCGCCGACCTTCGACTCGGTCTCGCGGTTGCTCGCCGCGCTCGGAGAGCTGCCCGAGCTCTCCGCGCGGCGATCGCAACCCGACGCCGATCCCGAGCACCTGCGCGCCCAGCGCGCGCGCAGGCCCGCCGAACGCGTGGAGCTCGCCCTGAGCTGGAACCGCCTGGCCGGGGAGATCGCGGGAGCGGGCGCGGCGGCGCGCAGACAGGTGTCATGACGCGTCGGGAGGTGCCGCTCGACGCCGCGCAGATCCTGCGCGAGCTAGACCGTCACCGTGTCGCCTACGTCGTCGTGGGCGGGCTCGCGGCACAGGCGCACGGGCACGTGCGAACCACCCAGGACCTGGACATGGTGCCTGAGCCGACGCCCGGCAATCTCGAGCGCCTGGCCCACGCGCTGGCCGACCTCGGGGCCCGGCCTGCCGGGACCATGGCGCCCGCTGCACCCGGTGCCGCCGAGCTGCGTCGTGAGGACGTCACGAGCCTCGACACCGATGCGGGGGGCGTCGACGTCCACCGCGCACCGCCCGGCGCCGCGCCCTACGCCGACCTGCGCGCACGCGCCCTCGTCCTCGACGTCGCCGGGGCACGCGTCGCGTTCGCGGGCCTCGACGACCTCATCGCGATGAAACGCGCCTCCGGTCGACCGATCGACCGCAGCGACGTCATCGCCCTCACGGAGGGAGAGGCCGAGGCCTGAACCCTCACGCAGGCAGAGGCCTGCGCGCTCCGTGGTGCGGCAACCTCGGCCGTTGTGGTGTGGCTGCCTCTAGTGGAGGCCGGAAGGCGCCTGCGGCGGGGCGCCGCCCGCCTCCGCCTCGCTCGGCGGCGTCTCGGGCTCCCACTCCACCGAGGACCCCAGCGAGGCGCTCTTGAGGACCTTCAGCGTCAGCAGCGCGCACTTCAGGCGCGTGGCGGAGATCTCGATGCCCAGCAGGTCCAGGACGAACGAGCGGTCGAGCTTGAGCAGCGCGTCGACCTTCATCCCCTTGACCTCGTCGGAGGCCATCGAGGCCGAGGCCTGGCTGATCGCGCAGCCATGCCCGGAGAAGCGCACGTCCTCGATCGTGCCGTCCTGCGCGGTGCGGATCTCCACGCGCAGCTCGTCGCCGCACAGCGGGTTGGTGTCCTCAAAGGACAGGTCGTGCTCGTCCAGGGGCTCCAGCGGCGGGCTCCAGTTGCGGGGCCGCTTGTAGTGCTCGAGGATCTCCTCGCGGTACAGGCTCTCCATCTCCATGCTCACGCGAAGATCCTCCGCACCTCGTGCACGCCGTCGACGAGCGCGTCGACGTCCGCGCGGGTGCTGTGCACGGCAAACGACGCGCGCGAGGTGGCGCCGACGCCGAAGCGCTTCATCAGCGGCTGCGCGCAGTGGTGCCCGGCGCGGATGCACACGCCGCGCGAGCCGAGGATCTCGGCGATGTCGTGCGGGTGGGCGATGTCGAGGGTGAAGGCCACGAGCGCGCCGCGGCGGTCGGCGTCGCGCGGGCCCATGATCTGCAGGCCCGGAATCTCGACCAGGCGCTCGAGCGCGTAGGCGGTGATGTCGTGCTCGTGGGCGCGCACGGAGGCCATCCCGAGCTCGCGCAGGAAGTCGACGGCCGCGCCGAGGCCGATGCCCTCGGCGACCGCGGAGGTGCCCGCCTCGAACTTGCCGGGCGGCTCGGCCCAGCGGACCTCGTCCAGCGCGACGGAGGCGATCATGTGCCCGCCGCCGATGAACGGCGGCATCGCGTCGAGCAGCTCGCAGCGGCCGTGCAGGATCCCGATGCCGGTCGGCCCGTAGGCCTTGTGCCCGGTCCACGCGTAGAAGTCCGCGTCGATCTCGGCGAGGTCGACCGGGAGCTGGGGCACGGCCTGCGAGCCGTCGATGACCGCGATCGCTCCAGCGGCGTGCGCGCGGCGCACGATGTCGGCGACCGGGTTGATCGTGCCGGCGGCGTTGGAGACGTGGCCGACCGCGACGACCTTGGCCCCGCCCGCGGCCAGGACGCGATCCAGCGCGTCGAGGTCCAGCGTGGCCTCGTCGTCGACCGGCACCACCTCGAGCGTCGCGCCGACCTCCTTGCACAGCACGAACCACGGGACGAAGTTGGAGTGGTGCTCGAGCTCGGTCACCACGACGCGGTCGCCAGGGCCGACGTTGGCGCGCCCCCACGAGTAGGCGACGAGGTTGATCGCCTCCGTGGCGTTCTTGGTGAAGATCGTGCCGCGCGCGTCGCCGTTCAGCCAGGCCGCGGTGCGCTCGCGCGCGCCCTCGAACAGCTCCGTGGCCTCGGCGGCCAGCGGGTAGACGCTGCGGTGCACGGTCGCGCGGTGGCGGGCGTAGTAGTCGTCCATCGCGTCGAGGACCGGCCGCGGCGTCTGGGATGTCGCGGCGGAGTCCAGGTACACGACGTCCTCGCGCTCGGCGAGGACCGGGAAGCGCGCGGCAACCGCGGTGTCGGCCAGGACGGTCACGCGCCCGCGCCGACCTCCTCGCGGATGCCCGCGTAGCCCTCGGCCTCCAGGCGATCGACGAGCTCGGGGCCGCCCTCGGTGGCGATCCGCCCGTCGAACATGATCGAGACCCGCGTCGGCTCGACCATGTGCAGGATCCGCTGGTAGTGGGTGATGATGAGCACGCCCATGTCACCGCCCCTGGCCACCGTGTTGACGCCCTCGGCCACGACGTTGAGCGCGTCGATGTCCAGGCCCGAGTCGGTCTCGTCGAGGATCGCCAGCCTGGGCTGCTGCAGCGCGAGCTGGAGGATCTCCATGCGCTTCTTCTCGCCGCCGGAGAAGCCCTCGTTGAGGTAGCGCGCGCTGAACTCCTTGGGCACGTTGGTCAGCGCCATCGCCGCCTCGACGGTCTTGCGGAAGTCCTTGAGCGAGATGTCCTCCTCGCCGCGCGCCTCGCGGTGGGCGTTGATGACCATCCGCAGGTACTTCGTGACGGTGACGCCGGGGATCGCGACCGGGTACTGGAAGGCCATGAACAGGCCCATGCGGGCGCGGTCGTCGGTGGCGGCCGCGGTGATGTCCTCGCCGCCGAAGAGGATCTGGCCGTCGGTCACCCGGAGGTTGGGGTGGCCCATGACGACGTTGGCCAGCGTGGACTTGCCCGAGCCGTTGGGGCCCATCAGGGCGTGAATCTCGCCGGGGCGGACCGTGAGGTCGACGCCCTTGAGGATCTGCTTGTCCTCGGCCTGTACGTGGAGGTTGCGGATCTCGAGGTCGGGCATGGTCTCCTAGCGGTGGATCGTGGGAAGGGGGATCAGGCGGCCGTGGTGGCCGTGGCCGTCGCGTCCGCGCGCTCACGGGGACGCTGACGCGCATCGAAGTCCACGAGCTCGGCGAGCGTGGTCTGGCCCAGCGTCTTGAGCACGCCGGCCTGTACGCGGGTCCACAGCAGCTTGGTGGCGCACCCGCGGCCCTCGTCGTCGTGGTGTGAGCACAGCACCCGGCCGCCACCGGCGCGGTCGTCGACGAAGCACTCCATCGGCGCGACGGTGCCCTCCAGCGCCAGGACGACCTCGTCCATGGCGATGGCGGCGGGGCCGCGCGCGAGGCGGTAGCCGCCGTGCGCGCCGCGCGTGCTCTCGACCAGACCGGCGCGCTTGAGCAGCGCGACGATGCGCTCGAGATAGGCGAGCGGCAGGCCCTCGGCCTCCGCGATCGCCTTGAGCGACACGGGGTGGCGCTGCGACTGGCGCCCGAGCTCCACGAGGAGCCGCACGCCGTACTCCGCCTTCGTCGTGAAGATCATCAGCGGCTAATCCTACCAGCGCGGTCGGATTGGGCTGCGGAGCCGGTGAACGGCGCGATCCCCGGACGCTGCGGACCAGGTGAGGGCCGGGACCCGCTAGAAGTGCGTCTGAACATGACCGAGTTCGCGCCAGGCGACGTCTTCGTCAACCACCGCATCGAAGGGCTCGCCGGACGCGGCGGGATGGGCGTCGTCTACCGCGCGACGCAGCTCGGGCTGGACCGGATCGTGGCGCTGAAGGTGATCGCTCCCGCGCTCGCCGGCGAGGCGGACTTCCGCGCGCGCTTCGTCGCGGAGTCCAAGGCCGCGGCCTCCATCGAGCACCCCAACGTGATCCCCGTCTACTACGCGGGTGAGCGCGAGGGCGTGCTGTTCATCGTCATGCGCTACGTCGACGGGCCCGACCTGCGCGCGCTCGTGCGCGCCACGGGGCCGCTGGAGACCGGGCGGGCGGCGCACATCGTCGCCCAGGTCGGCTCGGCGCTGGACGCCGCGCACGAGCGCGGCCTCGTGCACCGCGACGTCAAGCCCGCCAACGTCCTGCTGGGGCCCGACGACCACGCCTACCTGACCGACTTCGGCCTGACCAAGCGCGAGACCGCGGCGTCGGACCTGAGCCGCACGGGCGGGTGGGTCGGCACGCTGGGCTTCGTCGCGCCCGAGCAGATCCGCGGCCGGCGCATCGACGCGCGCGCCGACGTCTACGCGCTGGGCTGCGTTCTCGTCCACGTGCTCACCGGCGAGGCCCCGTTCGTGCGCAACTCAGACGAGGCGACGCTGTGGGCCCATCTCAACGAGCCGCCGCCCACGGAGTCCGTGCCGCCGCAGTTCGCGGCGGTGGTCGCGCGGGCGCTGGCCAAGGACCCCACCGACCGCTACCCGTCGACCGGTGACCTGGGCCGCGCAGCGCTCGCCGCGGCGGGGGCACGCGCCGAGCCGGGGCCCGAATGCCCCGTCGCGCGC
>JACCQW010000110.1 GCA_013813955.1 Solirubrobacterales bacterium | reverse complement strand
CGCGGCGACAGGCCGGGCACAGCGTCTCGCCCGCCCGCGGGAGCGGCGCGCGGCAGGCCGCGCAGCACGGCGGTACCACCAGGGCGAGCAGCTCCTCGAGCACCGCCCGATCGTGACCGTGCCGCTGTCACACGGGACACCGCGAATGCGACAATCGCCCGCATCGCCCCGCTGGCCGCCTCCCCCGACGCGTCGTGGACGTTCGAGCCCGGCGCCGTCGTGCTGCTGGCCCTCGTCACGATGGTCTACGTGCGCCGCTGGTGGCGCGTGCGCGCGGGCGCCGGCCGGCTGCTGGCCTTCCTGTGCGGCGTGACGCTCGCGGCGGCGGCGCTGCTGTCCCCCCTGGACCGCCTCGGCGAGCAGCTCTTCCTCGCGCACATGCTCCAGCACGTGCTGCTGCTCGACCTCGCCGCGATCGCGGTCCTGCTCGGGCTGACCAAGGTCATCCTGCGCCCCGCGACCAAGCGCCTGATGCGCGTCGAGGAGGCGGCCGGCCCGCTGGCCCATCCGGTCTTCGCGATCGTCGCCTACGTCGCTGTCATGTGGCTGTGGCACGTTCCCGCCCTCTACGACGCAGCGCTAGAGAGCCCGGTCGTCCACGTCCTCGAGCACGTCACCTTCGCGGCCGCCGGCGGGCTGTACTGGTGGCACCTGCTCTCGCCGATCCGCTCGCGCAGACGCCTGGGCGGGATGGGCCCGGTCGTCTACATGGCGGCGACCAAGGTGCTCGTCGGCCTGCTCGGCGTGGCGCTGGCCTTCGCGCCGGAGGCGATCTACGGCTTCTATGAGGACCAGCCGGGCTACTGGGGCCTGTCGGCCGCCGACGACCAGGCGGTCGCTGGCCTGATCATGGCGCTGGAGCAGTCGATCGTCATGGGCGTCGCGCTGACCTTCCTGTTCGTCCGCGCGCTGGCCGAGAGCGAGCGCGAGGAGGAGCGTGCCGAGCGCTACGACTCGGCCTGAGATCAGGGTGGGCCCCCATTGACGCCGGGGGGTGGCCCGGAGGAGACTCACGCCCCCATGAAGCTCATGGGTCTCGTGCTGGTCGCGCTCCTCGCGATCCTCATCGCCGCGTGTGGTGGCGACGACGAGTCGTCGACCGCGGCGTCGACCGCGACGCTTCCGGCATCCGCGGACATCGATCGCGTCGTACCGATCGGCGGCGGACGCGGCCTGTACCTGCGGTGCACCGGATCGGGCTCGCCCACCGTGGTGATGGAGGGCGGGGACGAGGACACCGGCGAGTCCTACGACTTCGCCGTCCCGGAGGTCTCGAAGGTCGCTCGCACCTGCGTGTACGACCGCGCCAACCTCGGGCGCAGCGACCCGACCCCGGGGCCGCGGGGCCTGAAGGCGCTGGTCGGCGACCTGGAGCGGGTGCTCGAGGTCGCCGCCGTGCCCAAGCCCTACGTTCTCGTCGGCACCTCCGGCGGCGGCTACATCACCGCGGGGTACGCGTACGCACATCCCCGCCAAGTGGCTGGCATGGTCTTCATCGAGGTCCCCGGCCCCTTCCACGATCCGCCTCGCGAGATCATCGAGGCGACCGACCCCGAGGCCCCGGAGAACATCGAGAAGCGCGACTACCTGCAGGTGGAGAAGGATGCGTGGGCGGCCCGCAGGCGGATCGGCGACGTCCCGGTGACGATCGTGAGCGACAAGCCCTCGGCCGCGGCGATCAGGGAGGCACAGTTCGCGTCGGAGGCCCGAGGGATGCGACGCAACGTCGAGATCCAGAAGGGCTGGCTCGTGCTCAGCCCGCGTGCGAAGCAGGTCGTCGTGCGCACCGGCCACGCGGTCGAGGAGGAGGATCCGCAGCTCGTGATCGACACCATCCTCGACGTGGTCCGGGCGGCGCGCTGACTCAGCCCTGCAGCACCGCGCCGTCCTCGATCTGGCGCGGGCCCTCGACCTCCACGCTCCCGCGGACCACGACGTCCGCGCCGAACGTGACGTCCCCGGTGACGGTCAGCCGCTCGCAGTCCACGAGCGACGGCGGCCCGGCGGGGAAGCGCTCGTCGAAGTCGCCCACGAGCCTGAAGTGCTGCGGGTCGAGGTCGACGAGCGGCGCGCCGTCGTTCCCGCGCTCGGGCGCGAGGCCGATCACGCCGTCCTCCCCGAGCACGTAGGCGTCCGAGCGCAGCGCGAGCAGGTCGTTCGTCGTCTTGACCGGCGCGAAGCGCTCGCGCGGCACGCGGATCGCCTGGGAATCGTCGAAGACGTCGATCGCGGCGCCCATCGCGGTCTCGAGCTGGAGCACCTCGGGCGAGTCCGGGTCGCCGGGGTCCAGCGTCTTGCGGTTGACGATCATCGGCAGGCCGAGCACGTTGCCGCGCTGCCGGAGCACCTCGTCCAGCGCGCGCAGGTTGATCCACAGCGTGTTCGTGTTGAAGAAGCGGTGGCGCCCGACGTCCTGGAAGGCGTCGACGTCGGTGTCGGGTGTCTGGGCGATCTCGCGCAGCACGAGCCCGCCGCCGGGTCGCATGGCGACGTGCCCGCCCTTGCGGTCGGCCGCCGTGCGGTCGGCGACCTCCATCGCGAACGGGATCTCCTCGCGCGCCAGCCAGACGAGGATGCGCGGCTCGAGCACGGCGCCGAGGTTGTCGATGTTGGCGACGAACGCGTACTCGTAGCCGGCGTCCAGCAGCGCGGCGAGCATGCCCGAGCTGACCAGCGACGGGTACAGGTCGCCGTGGCCGGGCGGCGCCCACTCGAGCTCGGGGCGCTCGGGATGGGAGGCCGGGAGCAGGTCGCCGGCGTGCAGCTTGGGGACCTTGCCCTGCACGAAGTCGGCGGGCACGTCGGCCGGCAGATCGGGGTGGTGCTCCAGCGCCGCCAGCGACGCCTCGCGGGTGGCGAAGCTGTTCATCAGCACGAGCGGCAGCCGCGCCCCGGTACGCTCGCGCGCCTCGAGCACCTGGCGCGCGGTGATGTCCAGGAACGACAGCCCGTCCTTGACCTCCAGCAGCGACTTCGGCCCGGTCATCCCCATGCTCGTGCCCAGCCC
>JACCQW010000080.1 GCA_013813955.1 Solirubrobacterales bacterium | reverse complement strand
GTCGTCGCCGTCCTCGCGCTGCGGGTGGGCGGGCCAGCGGGCGAGCCAGAGCGACGCCGGCGCGACGGCGCAGGCGACCAGCGCGAGCGCCGCCGCCTCGGTCCACATGTCCAGCAGCGGCAGCGTTACCGCGAGGGCGCCCGTCAGCCCCGCGATGCACAGCAGCGCGATCACGAGGACGCCGTCGGCGCGGTTGGGCTCCCGGGGCACGGGAGCGACCGCCGCGACCGCCAGGGACACCCCGAACGCGACGAACGTCGCGGTGAGGACCGGCTCCATCCCAGCAAGGTACCCGCCCGCGCGCGGTAGCTCAAATGACCGTCCGGTCATGGCGCAGGCGCACGGGTGTCATGACCCATGACGTTGCGAAGGGCCCGGGAGGATCCCGGGCCCTTCGCGGTGCTTCTGACTGTGAGCCTGCGTCAGAGCGGCAGGAGCGGCCCGTTGAAGGGCTCGGTCCCATTGGCCAGCTGGACGCCCAGGCTGGTGTTGGCGTTGGCGTAGCTCAGCTCGCGGCTGAGGTCGCCGACGCCGTTGGATCCCGCCAGCGGCGCGATCTGCAGCGTGCTCAGCACGCCGAAGGCACGGCCCTGGCTGTCGATGAACGCGCTACCGGAGTCACCGGGGATGCCCGGCGTCACGGTGAGGACGGTGTGGTTCCAGCCGCCGCCGCTCTGGCCGAGGCTCTTGCCCTGCTTGGGCTTGAGCGGGTCCAGCCCGAGGCGCAGCGACGAGTTGCCGTAGCTGAGCACCGTCGCTCCGCTCGGCACCGTGGCGGTGAGGCCCGTCGGCCCCCCGTAGAACGGGATCGTCGGGTTGACCTTGCCGTAGTCGGCGGGGTTGAGCTTGACCAGCGCGAAGTCGTTGAACTCGCAGGTGTTCGGGTCGGTCTCGCCGTTGGCCTGCATCTCCAGCCAGCTGTTGTAGACCAGGGTGCCGGGGAGGCTGGCGCCCTCGATCTCAACGGGCGTGCCCAGCGGCAGCGAGCCGGACTCGCAGCCGTCGGTCGCCGTGCTGCCGTCGGTGCCCGAGCAGTGGGCGGCCTGGCCGATGTAGATGTCGTTCGCCCCGTCGAAGAAGACGAAGTTGGCGGTGCACTGGCCGCCCTCGGTGAACGTCATCGAGCCCGGCCGGATCGTCGCGTCCCCGGCGGGCGGGAACGTCGGTGCGGCCATCGCGCTGGACGCCGAGAGCGCGACGGTCAGCGTGGCGCCGACGGCGATCGCCAGCATGCGGAGTCGGTTCATGGTCCCTGCCTCGTGGTCGTAGGTGAGCTGCGTCCCTTATACCAACCTTGCCACCGGACCCAGATGAACGGTGAGGGACAGATCCTCGCTACTCATAGACGATCAGGTCCGGCGGCGGCCGCAGGTCGAGTACCTGGCGCGGGCCCATGAGGTTGACGTCCTCCTCATAGAACAGCTTGAAGCCGTTGTGAAAGCGCGCCACCTCCGATGTGAAAGCCGCGTACTTCGAGCGCTTGTTGGGGCGGTCGCCGAACCCGTCGACGTTCATCGTCACGGCCAGGCCCGGGGGCCGGAGGACCTGGGCCTTGTTCTCGATCATGTCGTTCGTGAACTGGTGCACGACGAAGAGCTTCTGGGGCAGGTCGTAGCGCCTGACGATGCCCGCCACGTAGGCCGAGACCGCATTGACCTGCGCGGCGGACACCGAGCCGATGACCTGGCCCGGCAGCTCTCCGGGGCCCACGTGCCACTCGGGATCCAGCGCGAGGCCGACGTCCGGCTCACGCAACCAGCGCTCCAGCCTGCGAGCCTCCGAGAGGAAGTCGCTTCGGCCCGGCTGGATGTCGAGCACGAGCAGCGCCTTGGCCTTGCGGGCGGCCCGCAGGTAGCGGTCGATGACCTCGGGGGGCTGGTGGATGCGGTGGAGTCCGCCCTCACCGGGAGCGGCGGCGGCGATCGTGGAGATCAGCTCGAAGGCCGGCAGCACCGGCCTGCTCCTCCTCGCGTAGGGCCGGGCGGCGCGCTCCAGCCGAGTCGCCGCGCGCGCGGGGGTGCCGATGCCCAGCGCGCCGAGCTGCTCGTCCTGCGGCGCGCCGTAGAAGGCGACGACGCGGAAGCGCGGGAAGATCGTGCGCCCGCCCATCGGCAGCTCGGCCGCCTTCGGGGGCTTGGGCACCTTCGCCCTGGCCGCCGCCGCCGGGGTGCTCGCGGTCTTCGCCGAGTCGCCGCT
>JACCQW010000052.1 GCA_013813955.1 Solirubrobacterales bacterium | reverse complement strand
GCGTGCGGCTGGACTCCGGCAGGATGTCGAGCAGCGGCTGCTGGTCGCGCGTCGTGAGCGTTGCGGGGTCCGACCCCGCACCGATCGGCGGGCGCTCCTCGCAGTGCGACGGGAAGAAGCTCAGGTACTGCTTGATCCGCGCGATGCACTCCTCGTCGTCGGCGACCTCCATGTCCCCCACGCCCGACTTGCGGCAGTGCACCCGCGACCCGCCGAGCTCCTCCTGCGTGACGTCCTCGCCCACGGCAGCGCGGACGAGGTGCGGGCCTGCCAGCGCCATCGAGCCGCGGCCCTTGACCATCGGCACGAAGTCGGCCAGGCCCGGGATGTAGGCGGTGCCCGCCGCGCACGGGCCCATGAGCGCCGCGACCTGCGGGATGACGCCGCTGGCGAGCACCTCCTCGCGGAACAGGTGGCCGCTGCCGGCGAACAGCGACCCGACCGCCTCCTGGATGCGCGCCCCGGCGCTGTCGAGCAGCCAGACGAACGGGATGCGCTTGCCCAGCGCCAGCTCGCGCAGCCGCGTGACCTTCAGCTCGCCGGTCATGCCCATCGAGCCGGCCATCACGGTGAAGTCGTAGGCGGCGACCGCGACGAAGCGCCCGTCGACTCGCCCGTAGCCGGTGATGACGCCGTCCGCGGGCGCCTCACGGCCCTCCAGCCCGCGCACCGCGTGATGGATGCCGGCGTGGATGCCCAGCTCGGTGAACGTGCCCTCGTCGACGAGCAGGTCGACGCGCTCGCGCGCGGTCAGCTTGTCGGCGGCGTGCTGGCGGTCGATGCGCTCCTGCCCGCCGCCCAGGCGGGCCTTCGCGCGGCGCTCGTGGAGGTCCTCGACGAGCGGGCGCAGCATCGAGGCCGCCGGCGTGTCGGTCGAGCTCATGCGCGCAAGGCTATGGCCTCGTGGCTAGGCGAGCAGCGGGGCGATGACGTCCGCGGCCATCTCGCTGTGGCCCGGGACATGCGACGTGACCTCCGCGCCGACGATCTCGCACGTACCCGCGACGTCGGCCAGCAGGCGCCGCAGCGCGGTCGGCGTCAGGCCGCCGGGCGCGGGGAAGCGGGCGGGCATCACCTGGGGGTCCAGGACATCGAGGTCGAGGTGCACGAACACGGCATGACCGGCGAGCGGGCGGGCGTCTCCGATGACGTGGACGCCCCTGGTGTCGAGCGCCACGCGCTCGCCGCCCTGGACGTCGCGCACCCCGTGCATCACCACGCGGGCCGGATCGACGGCGCCCTCGAAGCCGGTGTTCCACAGCCCGCACGCGCCGGCGAGGCTCATGCCGCCCAGGTAGTCCGACGACGTCGTGGCCGGCGTGTTGAAGTCGCCGTGCGCGTCGATCCAGAGCACGTGGGCGTCGGGGCGGTGGCGCGCGATGACCGGCAGCGTGGAGATCGCGATCGAGCAGTCGCCGGCCAGCAGGACCGGCACCTCACCGGCGTCCAGCGCGTCGTCGATCTGCCCGCCGGCCTCCAGCAGGCATCCGTGGGAGTCGCGCAGGTCCTCCCGGAAGGCGCCGTCGTGCGGATCGCTCAGCGAGCCGATGCTGCGCGCGTCGAGCAGCTCGGCCAGCTCGGCGGCGCCCCGCGCCCCCTCCGGCCCGCGGTCTGAGGTGCGGCACAGCAGCGCCACGATGCGCCGCGGCCGGGCCGGCTTCAGCGGCCCTTCCACTCCGGCTCGCGCTTCTCGAAGAACGCGGTGACGCCCTCGCGGACGTCCTCGGTGGCGAACGCCACGGTGAGGCTCGCGTGCAGCAGCTCGAGCGCGTCGGCGAAGGCCATGTCCTGCTGGCGGAACATGGCGTCCTTGCCCAGCTTCATGAGCACCGGCGACTTGGAGGCCAGCGTGGTCGCCCACCCGTCGACCGCGGCGTCGAAGTGCTCGGCGGGGACCACCCGGTTGACGATCCCGATGCGCTGCGCCTCGTGGGCGTCGATGCGCTCGCCGAGCAGCAGCAGCTCGCTGGTCTTCTTGCGACCCACGTTGCGGTAGATGAGCGCCATGACCATGAACGGGAACACGCCGACGTTGATCTCGGGCGTGCCGAACGTCGCGCCCTCGGTGGCCACGATGAGGTCGCAGGCCAGCGCGAGGCCGAGCGCGCCCGCGAGCACGTGCCCGTTGGCCGCGCAGATCGTGGGCTTGCCCAGCTCGCCGATGAGCACGAACAGGCGCGGGAAGCGCTGCGTCGCGAAGT
The DNA here is from genome assembly GCA_013813955.1 of Solirubrobacterales bacterium. Classification (GTDB taxonomy): domain Bacteria; phylum Actinomycetota; class Thermoleophilia; order Solirubrobacterales; family Solirubrobacteraceae; genus CADCVQ01. Next base: position 836 of record JACCQW010000052.1, on the reverse strand, counting down.
GCTTGTGCACGAGCGGCACGTCGGCCGCGAAGCCGCCGAGGTTGCCGCCGCTGGAGAACACCTTCTCGTGCGTGGAGGTGAGTACGACGCAGCGCACCGCGTCGTCGTCGCGGGCCGCGGCGAAGGCGGCGAGCAGATCGTCGAGCAGCTCGTCCGACAGCGCGTTGCGTGTCTCGGGATGATCCAGCGCGATCGTCGCGACGCCGGACTCGGCGACGTCGTAGCGCAGCGTGGCGTACGGCACGCGCGGCAATCTACTCAAGCGATGCGCGTACTGATCTTCCACGGCTACCTGCTGCACGGCACCGGCTCGAACGTCTACAACGCCGAGCTGGCCACCGCGCTCGCGGCGCTGGGGCACGAGGTGCACCTCGTGTGCCAGGACCGCGAGGCCTTCGGCGCCGACGGCGTGACCGTCCACAACCCCGACATCGGGCGGCTGCTGCCCGTCTACGTCGCCGACAGCTACCCCGGCTTCGACGCGCGCCCGTTCGTGGAGTGCAGCCAGGCCGAGGTCGAGAGCTACGTGCAGCGCAACGCGGCGGCGGTACGCGGGGTGGCCGCAAGGGTGCGCCCCGACGTCGCGCTGGCCAACCACCTGATCATGGGGCCGGCGATCCTGGCGCGAGGGCTCGGCGGCGGCGTGCCCTACGCGGTGAAGGTTCACGGCAGCGCGCTGGAGTACGTGGTCAAGCGCCATCCCGAGCGCTTCCTCCCGTGGGCGCGCGAGGGGCTGGCGGGCGCACGCGGCGTGCTGGTCGGCTCGCGGCACACGGCCGAGTCGCTGTGGGCGGCGATGGACGACGACGCGCTGCCCGCCCGCACCCGCCTGGGCC
>JACCQW010000033.1 GCA_013813955.1 Solirubrobacterales bacterium | reverse complement strand
GGCCCAGGGCGGCCAGGCCAGCGGCGATCAGGCCGGGGTGGGCGCGCAGGCGCCCGAACTCGCGCTCGACCTGCGGCCACAGCTCCCCGGAGACGAGCTCGCGCGCCGCGTCGGGCGAGGGCTCCAGCGCGGCCACGGCGATCGGCTCGCCGAAGGCCAGCAGCACCCGCCGTGGCTTGGGGATCGGGCCGATGAAAAGCTTCTCGGTGCCCGTGATGGCCGCGGGGACCAGCGGCGCGCCCACCTCCAGCGCCAGGCGCCCGGCGCCGCTGCGCGGCGAGCCGAGCGTGTCGGGATCGCGCACGCGCGTGCCCTCGGGGAACAGCGCGAGTACGCCGCCCTGGCGCAGCACGGTCCGCGCGGTCTCCAATGCCGCGGCGTCGGCCTCTCCGCGGCGGACCGGAAAGGCTCCCAGCCGCACGTACAGCCTCCCCATCCGTCCCTCGAACAGCTCGGACTTGCCCATGAAGCGCAGGTGGCGCTTCGTCGCCACCGCGATGAAGAACGAGTCCCAGAAGCTCTTGTGGTTAGGCGCGACGATGACCGCGCCGTCCGCCGGGATGCCCTTCGCACCGGTGATGCGCAGCCCGAAGTACAGCCGCATGAACGGGATCAGCATCCAGCGCATCACCGCGTACAGCACGCGGGAAACGCCCTTCTCGCGCGCCAGCCGGTGCGCCTCCTCGTTGGTCATGCGCTCACCCGGGCGCCACGCTATCGGGCCGTGCGCCTCACACCGCGGGCCGGGCGCCCCGTCGGGCGCTCAGACCAGCTCGATGTAGACCATCTCCGTGGAGTCGCTGCGCCGCGGGCCGAGCTTCAGGATCCGCGTATAGCCGCCCGGGCGCTCGAGATAGCGCGGGGCCACCTCGTCGAAGAGCTTGTGGACGGTGAACTTGTCCTGGCCGAGCGCGCTCAGCGCCTGGCGGCGCGCGTGCAGGTCCCCGCGCTTGCCCAGCGTGATGAGCTTCTCCACCTCCGGCTTGACCGCCTTGGCCTTGGCCTCGGTGGTCTTGATCCGCTCGTGCTCGATGACCTCCTTGGAGAGGTTCATCAGCAGCGCCTTGCGGTGCGAGGAGCTGCGGCTGAGCTTGTTGCGCGTCTTCTGGTGGCGCACCGGGGCGACTCCTAGTCCTCGCGGAGGTCCAGGCTGCGGTTGTGCAGGGTCTCGATGACCTCGTCGATCGACTTCTTGCCGAAGTTCGGGATCGCGTTGAGCTCGCCCTCTGACTTCGAGATGAGGTCGCCGACCGTCTGGATCCCCGCCCGCTTGAGGCAGTTGTAGGACCGCACGCCGAGCTCGAGCTCCTCGATGAGGATGTCGTGCATCGGGCCCGCGGACGCGCCGCCGGCGCCGCCGGGGACACCGGGGCTGGCGCCGTTGGCGCCCTCGAGCTGGCCGCCGGGGCCGGCGCGCAGCTCCTCGATGCGGTCGGCGTCGGTGAAGATCGCCAGCTGGGCGATCAGGATCTCGGCCGCCTCGCGCAGCGCGGCCTGCGGGTCGATCGAACCGTCGGTCTCGATGTCGAGCGTGAGCTTGTCGAAGTCCGTGCGCTGGCCGACGCGCGCGGGTTCCACGCCGTAGGCGACGCGACGCACCGGCGAGAAGATCGAGTCGATCGGGATCACGCCGATGGGCTGGTCGGCGGACTTGTTGTCCTCCGACGGGCGATAGCCCCGGCCGCGGCCGACGGTCAGGTACAGCTCGAGCTTGGACTTCTTCTCCAGCGTGGCGATGTGCACGCCGGGGTTGAGCACCTCGACGCCGGCGGGCAGGTCGATGTCCTTGGCGGTGATCTCGCCCGGGCCGGTGACCACGAGCGGCGCCTCGACCTCGGTGGCGTCGGAGTGCATCCGGCAGACGATGCCCTTGAGGTTCAGGACGATGTCGGTCACGTCCTCGGTGACGCCCTGGATCGTCGAGAACTCGTGCGCCACGCCCTCGATACGCACGCTGGTGACGGCGGCGCCGGCGAGCGAGCTCAGCAGAACGCGCCTCAGCGAGTTGCCGAAGGTATAGCCGAAGCCGCGGTCGAGGGGCTCGATGGTGAACGAGCCGCGGTTCTCCTCGACCGTCTCGCTGGTGATCCGGGGGACTTGGAAGTCGAGCATCAGGGTCCTAACGTCGTCGATTGAAATCGATTCCGCCCGCCCCAAGCGCTGCTGCGCGCGGGGGGGGTGGCGATGGGAAGGCTTACTTGGAGTACAGCTCGACGATGAGCTGCTCCTGCACCGGCGCCGCGATCTCCCGGCGCTCCGGCCGGCGCAGGACCTTGGCGGTCAGGGCATCGTGGTCGGCCTGCAGCCACGGCGGCACCTGCGCGGTCAGCTCGGTCGCATCGCGGATCAGCGGCTCCACGGGGGTGCCGGCCTTGACCGCGATGATGTCGCCCTGGCGCACCTGGTAGCTGGGAATGTCGACGCGGCGGCCGTTGACCGTCCAGTGGCCGTGGCGGACGAGCTGGCGCGCCTGGCTGCGCGAGGCCGCGAAGCCGAGGCGCACGAGGACGTTGTCCAGGCGCGACTCGAGGATCGCCAGGAGGTTCTCGCCCGTGATGCCGTCCTGGCGCGAGGCCTTGGCGTAGTAGATGCGAAACTGCTTCTCGAGCACGCCGTAGTAGCGCCGCGCCTTCTGCTTCTCACGCAGCTGCACGCGGTACTCCGACTGCTTCTGGCGCCCGCGGCCATGATCTCCGGGCGGGTACGCGCGGCGCTCGACGCCGCACTTGTCGGTCAGGCAGCGCTCGCCCTTGAGAAAGAGCTTCTGGCCCTCGCGGCGGCACTGCTTGCAGGACGGTCCGGTGTTGCGCGCCATGGCTCAGACCCTCCGCCGCTTGCGGGGGCGGCAGCCGTTGTGCGCCTGCGGGGAGACGTCCTTGACGCCGGTGACCTCCAGGCCGGCGGCCTGCAGCGAGCGGATCGCGGTCTCGCGACCGGAGCCCGGGCCCTTCACGAAGACCTCGACCTTCTGAAGGCCCTGATCGATGCCCTTGCGCGCGGCGGCGTCGGCCGTCACCTGCGCGGCGAACGGCGTCGACTTGCGCGAGCCCTTGAAGCCGGCGCCGCCGGCCGACTCCCACGCGAGGACGTTGCCCTCGCGGTCGGTGAGGGAGACGATCGTGTTGTTGAACGACGTCTTGATGTGGGCCTGGCCGATGGGGATGTTCTTCTTCGGCTTGCGGCGTCCGCGGGAGGGGCGCTTGGGAGCGGGCATCGTCTACTTCTTCCCTACCTTCTTCTTGCCGGCGGTCGCCATGCGCTTGGGACCCTTGCGCGTACGGGCGTTGTTCTTGGTGTTCTGGCCGTGGACCGGCAGCCCGCGCTGATGGCGGCGACCGCGATAGCACTGGATCTCGACCAGGCGCTTGATGTTCTGGGAGCGCTCGCGCCGCAGGTCGCCCTCGACCGTCAGGTCGTCGACGAGCTCGCGCAGCTGGCCGACCTCCTGGTCGGTCAGGTCGCGGACGTAGGTGTCCGGCGACACGCCGGCCTGGCCGAGCAGCTCGTTGGACGTCTGCCGGCCGATTCCGTAGATGTACGTCAGGCCGATCTCGATGCGCTTGTTGAGCGGGATGTTGATCCCTGCGATGCGTGCCACCCGGCTACCCCTGACGCTGCTTGTGCCGCGGGTTCGAGCAGATCACGAGAACCGCGCCATGGCGGCGGATGATCTTGCACTTCTCGCACATCGGCTTGACCGACGGTCTGACTTTCATGGTCCCTTTCGAGCTGTGGTCCGGACGACGTGGCTCTGGTGGCCGCTGCTGACCACCGCTACCAGTGTCGGAGACGCGCGCACGTAGACCAGGCCCAACGGCGCGCGACCGGTCACGATAGCAAGCGTCGCGTTCACGCCGCTGACTCGGCGGCACGCCTGTCCACGCCGATGACCTCGTGCCACGGCGTGAGGATGCGCGGGCCGTCCTCGGTGACGGCCACGGTGAACTCGAAGTGGGCGGCCAGCGACCCGTCCTGGGAGTAGATCGCCCAGCCGTCGTCGCCCATGCGGACCATGTGGCGACCCGCGTTGACCATCGGCTCCACGGCCAGCACCATCCCGGCCTCCAGCAACGGCCCGCGGCCCGGCTTGCCGTAGTTCGGGATCTGCGGATCCTCGTGCATGGCCCGGCCGATGCCGTGGCCCACGAGCGAGCGCACGACGCTTAGGCCCTCGCCCTCGACCCGCGCCTGCACTGCGTGGGAGACGTCACCGAGGCGGTTGCCCGGCCGGCACTGCTCCACCGCGTCGAAGAGCGAGCGCTCCGTGACCTCGAGCAGCTTCCGGGCCACCGGGGTCACGGGGCCGACCGCGAACGTGACGGCCCCGTCTGCCACCCAGCCGTCGAGGACCACGCCGATGTCCACGGAGATGATGTCTCCGCGGCCGAGCCGGTAGGGCCCGGGGATCCCGTGGACCACCATCGAGTTGGGAGAGGCGCAGATCGAGCCGGTGAAGCCGCGGTAGCCCTTGAAGGCCGGCTCGGCGCCGGCGGAGCGGATGAGCTTCTCGACCGCCGCATCGAGCTCCGCCGTGGAGACGCCCTCGCGGACCTTGCCCTCCACGAGCTTCATCGCCCGCGTGTGGACCGCGCCGGCGGCCGCCATCTTCTCGATCTCGGCCGGGGACTTCTTGACGATCACGCTAGAGCTCGTCCTCTAGGCGCAAGGTGGCCAGCGTGGCACGGATCTTGTCGTGGACCTCGACCGGTGGCAGCGAGCCGTCGAAGTGTCGCAGGAGCCCCTGCTTCTCGTAGTAGTCGATCAGCGGGCTCGTGGCCTGGTGGTACTTCTTCAGCCGGGCGAGCACCACCTCCGGCTTGTCGTCCTCGCGCTGCTCGAGCGGCGTGCCGTCGACGTCGCAGCGGCCGGGGTGCTTCGGCGGGTCGTACTCGACGTGATAGGTGCGGCCTGCCTTGGAGACGCGCCGGCCGGAGATGCGGCGGACGATCTCCTCGTCGGGCACGTCGACGAGGAGTACGGCCGTGATGCGCCGGCCGAGGTTGGCCATCTCCTCGCTGAGCGCATCGGCCTGCGGGACGGTTCGAGGGAAGCCGTCGAGCAGGAAACCGTCTCGCGCGTCGTCGGCTGACAGCCGCTCGAGGGCGATCCCGATGACCACCTCGTCCGGGACGAGGTCGCCGCGGTCCATGTGCTCCTGGGCCTGCGCGCCGAGGTCGGTTCCCTGGGCGCGCGCCTCGCGAAGCATGTCCCCCGTGGCGATGTAAGCCAGCGGGAAGTCCTCGCGAAGGCGGTCGGCCTGGGTGCCCTTGCCGGCGCCCGGGGGGCCCAGGAGGATGAGGTTCAGCTCAGAGGCGATCGTGGACATGGCGAGGCTCGCTGGACGGCGGGGAGAGGGCGGCGCGGCTGGCACCGGCCTCTCAGGACCCGAAGGGGTCCGAGACCCTACCTACTTCAGGAAGCCCTCGTAGTTGCGCA
>JACCQW010000029.1 GCA_013813955.1 Solirubrobacterales bacterium | reverse complement strand
ACGTTCCCCGACGCCCGCGAGGTGATCGGTGCCAGGACATCCAGCACCCGCTCGCTGCGCACGACGGTGGCGCGCGCCAGCGACATCTTCGCGGTGAACCTCTCGCACTGCCCCGGCGGCACGACGTCACCCGAACCCGGCGGCATGTTCGGGCCGCCCGAGCCCGGCGCGGGGTGATCGGGCTTGTGGTCCGCCGACGCGGGTGCCGGCACGACGACGAGGGCGAGCAGCGCGGCAACCACCGTGTATCGCTTCAAGGCTCTGCCTTTCCGTTCGGGGCGTGTCCTGTCGCAGACAACCCCGAACGGGGCCGGACGGAGCGGTCCCTACCCTCCACGGCGTGCCCGACCCTCGCCCACACACCGCCTTCGTCCTCGGCGGCGGCGGGCCTCTCGGGGCGCACGAGGTGGGGATGCTCCAGGCGCTGCTCGAGCGCGGGATCCTCCCCGACGTCGTGCTCGGCACGTCGATCGGGGCGATCAACGGCGCCGCCGTCGCCGCGGAGCCGTCGCCGCGCGCGGTGCAGCGGCTCGCCGAGTCGTGGTCGCAGTTCGAGGGCCGCGACGTGTTCGGCGGCTCGGCGCTGCGCCGGCTCGGCACGCTCGCCCGCGGCCCCCGCCGCCGACGTGGTCGTGCTCGGGCACGCCGGCTTCTCGGTCGGCCTGCGCGAGGTGTGGTGCGACCTGCGTGCCGGCAGGTCATCGACGTCCGCCTCTGGCACGTGCCCGCGGAGGCGGTCCCGCGCGAGCGCGCGGCGCAGATCGACTGGCTCCTGCAGCGGTGGCGCGCGATGGACGCCTGGGTCGGCGAGCAGGGGTCGGGCGCCCGCCGCCGAGGCCGGCGCCCGTAGCACGTCTCACAGCGCGCGCCGGAAGCGCTCGAAGCGGACCTCGAGCCGCTCGGGGTCCGGTCGCTCGTCGCGCCGGCGAGGCTGGAGCAGCCCAGCGCCGTGAAAGCTCTGCAGGCCCGTCTTCAGCATGGGGCCGTCCTGCTCCTCGCGCAGCCGGTGGGCGATGTGCACCACCCCGTCGGGATCGATGCCCATGAGGTTGCGGTCGTAGGCGAGGTGGTGGATCGCGCAGAGCGCGATGCCGTTGACCACGGCCGCGCCGCCGTGCGGATCACGGTCCTCGATGATGTGCGCCGCCTGCAGCAGCGCGGCCTCGCGCAGCGAGCAGACCGCGCAGCGCCGGGCGTACGCGCGCAGGACGTCGACGCGGAAGCGGTGCTGGTGCAGGCGCACGAGCGCCTCGCGCGTCGCGTACCGGCGCATGGGCTCGTCGGAGACGAGCCCGCCGGCGCCGAGGTCGGCGACGGGCAGAGCCGCCTGCATCCGCACGACCCGGGCGACGGGGTCGTCCGCGACCACGAACATCGGCGCCAGCGGCGTGTACTGCCCGGGGGCGATCCCGTGGAAGTAGACGAGCGGCACGAGCAGCCGGTGGGCCGCGCGCAGCGCGCGGTTGTCCGCCTCGGCGGCCATCGCCGCCTGGGGCGTGGGCTGCTGTGCCGTGCGGTAGTGGTACGTGAAGGTCTGGGTCGCCTGGTCGAAGCCGTCGTCGTAGGGCGCGTCGCGGCGGTCCTTCGGCGGTGTCGTGACGACGGCGAGGGCTGCCGGCCCGCGCATCTGCCGCGGCCGGAAGATCCCGCTGTAGAACGACCCGTAGCTCACGCGCGTGCCCGCGAAGGCGAACCCTTCGCGCAGGACGCCGACCGGGACGAGACCATCGTGGCGCTGGGCCAGCTCGCGCACCCGCTCGATCGCCACGCGGCGCAGGTCGAGGTCGGGGTCGTCGCCGGGCGGCATGTGCGCGGCCGCAAGCCTCGCGCGCCAGCCACCTGCGCGCAAGCGACGGCTTCTCGCCCGACGCGCCCCGGCACGATCTTCGGCACCTACCGCATCGGCCGGGAGATCGGGCGCGGCGGGATGGGCGTCGTCTTCCAGGCGACCGCGCTGCGCCTCGAGCGCCGGATCGCGCTGAAGGTCATCGGCGGCGGCCTGGGCGCCGACGCGGGGTTCCGCCGGCGCTTCGAGCGAGGCGCGGATCGCGGCGACGCTCGAGCACCCCCACATCGTCCCCGTCTACGACGCCGGCGAGCACGACGGCGCGCTGTTCATCGCGATGCGCTTAATCGACGGGCATGGGTCCTATACACCCAGAGCGCGCCAGCGTCCCGGACGTGCGGCCCGGCCCGCCGCCTACCACCAGACTCGTAATGAAGGGGTCAGCGGTTCGAATCCGCTCGGCGGCTTCCAAGGTTTGCAGGGCCTTTGTGAATCGCCTTCGGGCGAGCGCCCTGCAGAGAGGTACCAGACGGGTACATCCCTCAGTTCGGCGTCGCTGTCTGTGTCCGGACAGAACCGGGGGGCCAACGGGCGCTCGTCCCTCGTAAGGGACGAAGACCACGTTTTCGCCGAGAGGAGCCCTCGATGTTCTTGCGTCCTGCCGAGGCGGCCGATCTGGCCGGTCCCGGTTTCTGACGACCGGACGAGCAGCAAGCGCGCCGAAACGGCAAGCCTCGACCGTCGCAATCGCACGCGAGAGCGGGCGCGTACGCGCCGGCGGATCGGCCTGCTCCTGCTCGTCCCCTTGCGGGGACCCTGGGCCGGCGAGCGTGCTCGCATTTCGGGGCAAGCGGGGTTGCCGGGGCGGACCACCGCATTAGCCGGTGGAGGTCGCGAGGGCGGGTCTCGTGCTCCGTTGAGCGTGGTGCGATGCACGCAGACACACCTGGCAAGGGCCGTAGCCGGAGCGCAGACACGTCGATGCGCTGGATCAGCTCGCGTTGCAATGGGCCATTAGAGTCGGTGGGAGGGAACCCGGATGCCACCGCCGAAGACGAACTACGCGCAGCGAGGGGAGATCAACATCGCCTTCCAGGTGGTCGGCGACGGCCCGGTTGACCTGGTGCTCGTCAACGGCCTCGCATCGCATATGGACCTGTGGTGGGGCGAGCCAGAGGCGACCGCGATGCTGCGCAGGCTCGGGTCATTCGCGCGGGTGATCCTGTTCGACAAGCCAGGCACGGGCCTTTCTGACCC
>JACCQW010000026.1 GCA_013813955.1 Solirubrobacterales bacterium | reverse complement strand
GTCCAGCAGTGCTGCGTCCAGGCCGGCCGCACGGCTGGCCTGCATGTCGCGCCCGTTGGCCTCGACGATCTCGTCGGTGCGCGCGATCAGCGCACCGGCGATCGCCGCCAGCGCGGTGTCCTTCGTGGCGGTGTCCAGGGCGGCCAGCGCCCGCGCGGCGTGGCGCGCGGAGAGGCAGATCTCGGGGACGGTGCGCGTGGCGGTGGCCATGGCGGACAGGCTACGCCAGCACGAAGTAGTCGCGGTGGATGGCCTCCTCGGTCGCTCGGGGGAGCAGTTCGCGGACCGCCGCGGACTTCATCCCCTGAACCCGGCGCATCTCCTCGGCGGTGTAGCTGCAGATGCCCTTGCCGATGACCACCGCCCCGTGGGCGACCTGGACCGCATCGCCGGCGTCGAAGCTCCCGCGCACGTCGGTCACGCCGACCGGCAGCAGCGAGGTGCCGCCCTCGCGCAGCGCGCGCGCGGCGCCGGCATCGACCACGACCGTCCCGTGCGACGGCTTGGCGTACTTCAGCCACAGCTTGAACGAGGAGTAGCGGGCCTCGCGCGCGGCGAACCGCGTGCCCTCCCGCTCTCCGTCCAGCACCGCGCCCAGCGCGCCGGCGCGCAGCCCGCTGCAGATGACGGTCTCCACGCCGCCCGCGGTGGCCATCTCCGCGGCGACGACCTTCGAGCGCATCCCGCCCGATCCCAGCGGCGAGGTCTCGTGGCCGATGCTCAGCTCGCCGAGCGCCTCGAAGTCCGTGACCTCGCGGACGAGCTCGGCGGCCGGGTCGCTGCGCGGGTTGGCGGTGTGCAGCCCATCGGTGTCGGTCAGCAGGACCAGGCGCGCGGCGCCGATCAGGATCGCCACCTGCGCGGCCAGGAAGTCGTTGTCCCCGAAGGAGATCTCGTCGGTCGCGGTCGTGTCGTTCTCGTTGATGACCGGGACCACGCGCCAATCCAGCAGCCGGCCCAGCGTCTGGCGGGCGTTGAGGTAGTGCGTGCGCGCGCTCATGTCGAAGAACGTCAGCAGCACCTGCGCGCTCGTCACGCCGCGCGCGCGCAGCAGCTCGTCGTAGACGCGGTAGAGCTTGCCCTGGCCGACCGCGCTGGCGGCCTGCAGCTCGTCGATCCCGCGGGGGCGCAGCGGAAGGCCCATCACGCGCATCCCGCGCGCGATCGCCCCGCTGGTGACGAGCACGACGTCGTGGCCCGCGGCGTGACGGTCGGCCGCCTCGGCGCAGATGCGCTCCAGCACATCCGCGCGCAGCTCGCCGGAGTCCTCGGCGACGATGCTGGAGCCGAGCTTGATCACGAAGCGGGCCATGGCCCGCCTGAGCTTACGAGGGCGGCGGTCCGATCGGGTTGACCGACAGCGCGTGGGCCACGGCGACGAGGTTGTGTGCGGCCGCCCGGCCCGTGGTCTGCGACCACGCCGTCTCCTCCGTGGTGAGGTAGACCTCCTCGCCCGGGCCCGGCCCCTTGTTCCAGTAGGTCCATGCCTGCGCGGGCACGGTGAAGCCGATGTCGAACATGGCCTGCGCCATCTCGGCGATGCAGTTGTGCGCACCGTCCTCGTTGCCCGTCACGACGAAGCCCGCCACCTTGTTGTAGGCGACCGGCACCCCGGCCTCGTCGGTCTCGGCGAGCAGGGCGTCCATGCGCTCCAGCGCCCTGCTGATAACGCTCGACGGGCGCCCGAACCACGTCGGCGTGGCCATGACGACGATGTCGGCGGCGATGATCTTGCGGTGCAGGGCCGGCCACTCGTCGCCGTCGCCGATCGCCTCCGAGACGATGCCGGGCGCGATGTCGTGGTCGACGAGCCGGACGAGCTCGCACTCGACGGACTGCTCCTCCAGCGCGTCGAGAACGACGCGGGTCAGGGCTTCGGTGCTCGAAGGCTGGGGCGACGGCTTGAGCGTCGCGTTGAGGGCGAGGGCTCTCATGGCTTCCGTTCCTACCCCGGATCGAGCTCGAACACCACGCCGGCGATCTCCACGTCGTCGCCCGGCTCGAAGCCCTCGTCCTCCAGGGCGCGGATGACGCCCATGCGGTGCAGGCGTCCCTCGACATGGGCCAGCGCCTCGTCGTTGTCCAGGTCATGGCGCGCGAGCAGTCGCTCCACCCCCTCGCCCTCGACCAGGAACGCGCCCTCACCGGTGCGCTTCACGCGGAAGCCGCGCCCGGCGGCGGGACGGAACGTCCGATGCTGCTCGAGGGGCTCCTCCAATGCGGGGACCTGCGCGACCGGCGCCTGCAGCGGGACCCGGCGCAGCAGCTCAACGCCGAGCGCGTCGAGGCCCAGCCCGGTGGCGCTGGACGTCACGAGGACTCCGACGTTCTCGCCGAGGCGCTCGCTCCAGCGCGCCGCCGCCTGCGCCGCCTCGGCCTCGGGCACGAGGTCGGCCTTGGACAGCGCGAGCATGCGCGGGAGCGCGGCCAGGCGCGCGTCGTGGGCGGCGAGCTCGGCCTCGACCGTCGCGTGGTTGCCCTCCGGGTCCGAGCCGTCCAGCGGCGCGAGGTCGAGCACGTGCACGAGCAGCCGAGTTCGCTCCACGTGCGCCAGGAAGTCGTGGCCCAGGCCCGCGCCCTCGCTCGCGCCCTCGATCAGGCCCGGGATGTCGGCGACGACGAGCTGGCGCTCCTCGCTCTCCAGCGTCCCCAGCACCGGCTCCAGCGTCGTGAACGGGTAGCCGGCGACCTTCGGCGCGGCCCGGGTGAGGCGCGCGAGCAGCGAGGACTTGCCGGCGTTGGGCAGGCCGACGAGCCCGACGTCGGCCAGCAGCTTCAGGCGCAGGTCCAGCCAGCCCTCCTCCCCGGCCAGCCCGCGCTCGGCCAGGCGCGGCGCCTGGCGAGTCGAGGAGGCGAAGCGCTTGTTGCCGCGGCCCCCGGCCCCGCCGCGGGCGACGACGACGCGCTGCCCGGCCGCCACGAGGTCGTGCAGGACGCCGTCGTCGCCCGTGATCTGCGTGCCCGGAGGGATCGAGATCTCCAGCGGCGGCGAGTCCGCGCCGTGGCGCAGCGCGCCCTGGCCGTGGGCGGCGCGCTTGGCCTTGTAGTGGGCCCGGCGCTTGAAGGACTGCAGGTCGCGAAGCGAGTCGTCGCAGACGAGCACGACGTCGCCGCCGTGGCCCCCGTCGCCACCGTCGGGGCCGCCACGGGGTACATGTGCCTCACGACGGAAGCTCAGGCAGCCGTCGCCCCCACCCCCGGCCTGTACGAAGATGCGTGCCTTGTCATAGAGCATGCCCCCACGACAGTAGGAGATTCGATGCCCGACCCCGTCTTTCTCATCACCGGCGCCTCCAGCGGCATCGGCGCCGCCACCGCCCGCCACGCCGTGCAGGCCGGCCATCGCGTGGTGCTCGCGGCTCGCTCGACGGACAAGCTCGAGGCCCTCGCCGGCGAGCTCGGCGGACCCGATCGCGCCATCGCCGTCACCTGCGACGTGACGGACTTCGCCCAGCAGGAGGCGCTCGTCGCCAAGACCCTCGAGGCGTTCGGGCAGCTCGACATCGCGTTCGCCAACGCGGGTTTCGGCGCCGCCCGCGGCTTCCTGAAGGAGTCGCCCGAGCACTGGCGCGACATGGTGCTTACCAACGTGCTGGGCGCCGCCTACACGATCCGTGCCACGATCCCCGCGCTCACCGACAGCCGCGGGCACCTGCTCCTGACGAGCTCGGTCGCCGGCCGCCGCGCCCTGAGCGGCTCGCTGTACAGCGCCACGAAGCACGCGGTGACCGCGATGGCCGAGGCCGCCCGTCAGGACCTCAACGACACCGGCATCCGCGTGACGTCGATCGAGCCGGGCATGGTCGACACGCCGTTCTTCGACAACCCGGTCTCCAACGCGCTGGAGCCCGACGACATCGCGCGCGCCGTCATGTACGCCGTCTCCCAGCCCGCGCACGTCGACGTCAACGAGATCCTCGTGCGGCCGGTCAGTCAGCCGCTGTGATTCGGTAGGCCCCGCCCAACCCGACCTCGACACGGGCGCAGAGGCGGGCTGATGGCCGGGAACGTCGAGAACCTCGAGGCTGCCGCGCAGCGCAAAAGCGAGGCGACCAGGCAGCGCGCCGAGCGGGCGCTGCGCCCGATCCGGCCGCCCTCGACGGTCGGTGCGACCCAGGGACGGCCCTGGTCAGCACCCGCGGCGCGCGAGCAGATACGGCGGATCGCCGCGCGTGCCGGTGTGAGGCGACGGTTCGCGCCACACCAGCTACGTCACGCACACGCCGTCGAGATGGCGCGCGAGGGCGTGCCCATGGTCGTCATCCAACGCCAACTCGGGCACGCGAACCTCGGCACCACATCGGTCTACCTGCAGGGCATCGACAACGCGGAGATCATCGACACCGTCCACGCCCGCCGCGCGCCGATGATCCCCACCAGCGCCGGCCTGCGAGCGATGCTCTGACCGTCTCGTACACGAGCCTGCCCGCCGCGCGGCCCTGACGCAGTGTTCGGTGACACGCGAGAGCAGCACTCGCGTGAGATCATCGGGCGTCTCACCGCGCCCGGGGGATCCGCGCCCTATCGACTCGATGACGTCTTGGATGCCTTCGGCTTGAGCCTCACCCAGAGTTGGCTGAGTCCGGTCGGGCCGGGCGCCTCCTTGACGTCGACATAGGGCTCCGCGCGGACCAGCTCACCGAGCTTCGCGTGGCCGTAGTCGCGCGGATCGAAGGCCGCGTGGCTCTTGCTCAAGTAGGACCCGACCTCGCTGAGGTTTGACCAGCCCTCGTCTTTAGACGTGCTGCTGATCGCCGTCGACAGAGTTTGCTTCAGGTTCGGCGGCGGCCGTGGCGGCTCCTCCTCTCTCAAAGCAGCCCGCGACTGCTCCGACGGCTCAGGAGCCAAAAGGTCGAGATAGATGAACCGGTCACACGCGGCGACGAACGGCGCTGGCGTGCTGCGGCGCCCAAGCCCGAACACGGTCATCCCAGACTCCCGCAACCTCGTCGCCAGCCGCGTGAAGTCGCTGTCGCTGGAAACGATGACGAAGCCCTCGAGATTGCCGGCATAGAGCAGATCCATCGCATCGATGATCAGCGCCGAGTCGGTGGAGTTCTTGCCGCTGGTGTAGGCGAACTGCTGGACCGGCTGAATTGCGTGGCGCAGCAATTCCTCCTTCCATCCGACGAGGTGCTGCGTGGTCCAGTCTCCGTAGGCACGCTTGATCGTCGGCGTTCCGTACTTCGCGATCTCGGCAAGGAGCTCCGCGGTGAGCCTCGCCGTCGTGTTGTCTGAGTCGATCAGAACCGCGAGTCGCGTCGTGTCGGTCGCGGCCACCAGAACATCCTCCCGCAAGAGCGGTCAGCACCGTTACGTCACCCGCTGACCACACCAGGACAAGGACGGATTGGCCGACCACTTCCGCAATGCGCGAAGACCGTAAGCGAGGTTGATGC
>JACCQW010000017.1 GCA_013813955.1 Solirubrobacterales bacterium | reverse complement strand
GATGCGCCGGGTGACGTCCTGCCACGTGTCGCGGCCCTTGTCGGTGAACTCGAAGGTGACGATCGGCTGTCCCGATCCGCCCGCGCCCTGGTCGAAGCCCTGCTCGGGGTTCTTGATGTCGGTGCCGCGCAGCGCGACGTCGTCCTTGAGCACGAACCAGCGGTTGGTCTTGCGGTCCGACTGGGTGTTCTCGGGCTGCTCGGCGCGGACGATGACGGTGTCGGGCTTGACCTCGTGGACGGTCGCTTTGCCGCGCAGGGCCCGCGGGACGTTCTGCAGCGCCTCCGCGCGCGTGTCCTCCCCGAGGTCGAACACGCGGCGCGAGTCCTTGTCGACCGCGTAGAAGAGGCTGGTGTCGCGAGAGTTGTTCTTCTCGACCTTGGCGGGGCGCCCCTTGGCGCGCAGCACCGCCTCGTAGAGCGAGATCGCCCCTGCGTTGCCCGCCGACGGGCCGCCGGTGACCTCGGGATCGTCGGGCGCGGGCTTCCCGTCGGCCCCGATGACGTTGACCTCCCAGTCATAGAAGGCCAGCTGGGCGACCTGACCGACCTGCTCGATCGCCTCGTCCTGGTCCTCGACGTCGGGCAGCGAGACGAGGATCTGCGCCTCGCCGGAGCGCTGGATCTCCGGCTCGGCCACTCCCAGCTGGTCGACGCGCTCGCGCATGACGTCGATCGCGCGGTCCAGCCCCTCCTGGGTGACGGTCGGCGACTGCGGCGAGGGCCGGGCCTCGTAGACGAGCTCGACGCCGCCCTGCAGGTCCAGGCCGAGCTTGGTCGGCTTCTGGGTGAGCACGACGAGCGACCCGATCAGCAGGCCCGTGACGAGCAGCAGGACGAAGAGGTTGCGGCGGCGGTCGGTCATCCGGGGAGGCTCAGGTTACTTCGCGGGGGTCAACACGAGCAGCAGGCCGCCGTCGTCGTCGTAGGCGGGGAACATGTCGGCGGTCGCCGTGGCGGGCAGGTCGCCCTCCGCGTTGACCTGCACGGGCTTGCCCAGCGCGCGCACCCCCCACTCCAGGACGGTCCCCACGTGGTCGTCGCCGCCGTCGAAGCGCAGGCCCAGCACGTCGTTGACCTTGCGGCCGATGACACGCTCGTCGTCGAGGCCGGTCAGCTCGAAGGACCCGCGCCCGCAGCCGATCACGCGGCCCTCCTGATCGCAGACGAAGAACGCCGCGTCGGGGGCCGGGTAATAGTCGTCGAGCAGCTCGAAGAGGAAGCCGAAGCCGCACTTCGCGCAGCCCTTGGCCTGGCGGCGAAAGCCGGCCGTGCGGTCGGTCGCGGCGCTGCGGTTGCCACAGCTGGGACAGATGAACAGGTGGGCCATGGGTGGGGCTACAGCCTAGTGGGGGCAACGTGAAGCGCAGATGAAGGCGGCCCGGCTAGAAGAGGCTGTCGCCAGAGCGCTCCGGCGCCTGCAGGCCGAGGTGCGCATAGGCCCTCGGCGTCGCCGCGCGCCCGCGCGGCGTGCGCTTGAGCAGCCCGCACTGCAGCAGGTAGGGCTCGTAGACGTCCTCGATCGTGTCCTGCTCCTCGCCGACCGTGACCGCGAGCGTCGACAGGCCCACCGGCCCGCCCTCGAACTTCTCGCAGACGGCGCGCAGCAGCTCGCGGTCCAGGCGGTCCAGGCCGAGCTCGTCGACCTCCAGCAGGGCCAGCGCGGCGTCCGCGGCCTCCGCGGTGACGATCCCGCCGAGACGGACCTCCGCGTAGTCGCGCACGCGCTTGAGCAGCCGGTTGGCCACGCGCGGGGTCCCCCGGCTGCGCGCGGCGATCGCCACCGCGCCCTCGTGCTCGAGCGCCACGCCGAGGATCTGCGCCGAGCGCGTCACGATCGTGGCGAGATCGTCCAGCCCGTAGTGCTCGAGGCGGTGCTGCAGGCCGAAGCGATCGCGCAGCGGCGCGCTCAGCAGCCCCGAGCGCGTGGTCGCGCCGACCAGCGTGAACGGCGGAAGCTCGAGCGTGACCACCCGTGCGCCGGCCCCCTGCCCGACGGTGATCGGCAGCTGGCGGTCCTCCATCGCGGGGTAGAAGGTCTCCTCCAGCGCGCGCGCCAGCCGGTGGATCTCGTCCACGAAGAAGACGCTGCGCGGCTCCAGCGCGGTGAGAAACGCCGCCACGTCGCCCTTGCGCTCCAGGGCGGGGCCGGCGGTCTGCACGAACGGGGCGTCGAGCTCGGCGGCCAGGATCTGCGCCAGCGTCGTCTTGCCCAGGCCGGGCGGGCCGGCGAGCAGGACGTGGTCCAGGGCCTCGCCGCGTGCGACCGCCGCCTCGACGGACACCGCCAGCTGCTCCTTCAGCACGGGCTGGCCGACGAAGTCCTCCAGGCGCCGCGGGCGCAGCGAGCGGTCGAGCTCCTCGTCGCGGTCGGCGACGACATGGGGGCTTTGGATGCGCTCCACCTTCGATGACGACGCGGTCATCGCCGGGCCGCCCGCAGGGCGTGGGCGATGAGCTCCTCGGGCGTGTCGTGCGCGGCCTCGCGCAGCAGCTCGTCGGCCTCGACGATCGAGTAGCCGAGCTCCACCAGGCCGTCGCGGGCCAGGCGGCGCGGGTCGTCGCCGCGCGTGATGACGATCGGCCCGTCGGTCTCGGAGGTCGTGGCCACCTTCTCGCGCAGCTCGACGATGATCCGCTCAGCCGTGCGCTTGCCGATGCCCGGCACGGCCTGAAAGCGCGCGCTGTCGCCCGCAGCCAGGGCGCCGACGAGCTCGCGCGGGGGCCCGCCGCCGAGCACGGCGAGCGCGACCTTGGGGCCGACGGACTGCACGCCGATGAGCAGCAGGAAGAGGTCGCGCTCCTCCTCGCCGGCGAAGCCGAACAGCGCGAGCGCGTCGTCGCGGACGATCAGGTGGCTGTGCAGGGTGACCGCCCTGCCCACCGCGGGGACCTGGCGCAGCGTCTCCGCGGAGACCGCCAGGCGGTACCCGACCCCGCCGGCCTGGACGACGACGTGGTCGGGCCGGCGCACCGCGACCTCCCCGCACACGAGGGCGATCACGCCGGCGCTCCGGCCACGGCGACCGCGGCGGCGTGCGGCGCGCCGTTGGCGTGGCAGATGGCGACCGCCAGCGCGTCGGCCGCGTGGTCGGGCCGCGGAGCGCGGTCGAGCGCGAGCAGGACCTGCACCATGCGGCCCACCTGGTCCTTGGCCGCGCGGCCGCTGCCGCACACCGCGGCCTTGACCTGCTGGGGCGTATAGGACGAGCAGGACAGGGCGTGCTGACCCGCCGCGAGCATCACGACGCCCCGAGCCTGACCGACCGCGAACGCGCTGCCGGCGTTCTGGCCGAAGTACAGGTCCTCCAGGGCCACGACGTCGGGCGAGTGCTCGTCGATGAGCTCGCAGACGCGGGCGTGGATCGTCACCAGCCGGCGCTCGTGCCGCGCGTCCGCGCGCGTGGTGATCACCCCGCCGTCCAGGGCGGCCAGGCGCCCGGACCGGCGCCGGACCACGCCGTAGCCGGTGTTCGCGATGCCGGGGTCGATGCCGAGGACGATCATCCGAACTGGATTCTGCGCTGAGGGCCGGATGCCTTCAGGGCGGGCGGGGGCCGGCGGCGGGGACCGGTTAGCCTCATCGCGGTGGACGCCCACCTCATCCGCCGCCGGCTGAACGTCGTGCGCGGCGTGGCGATCGCAGACGCCTTTCTGCTCGTCCCCCTGGTGATCGCCGCG
>JACCQW010000477.1 GCA_013813955.1 Solirubrobacterales bacterium | reverse complement strand
CCTTCGAGGTGACCAACGAGGGCGAGGCGCCGCACGCGCTGGCCGTCGCGGGCCCGGCCGGGCTGGCGCGCACCCCCGCGTTGAGGCCGGGGCAGGCGACCACGCTCACGGTCGAGCTCCCGGCCGGCACCTACAAGTGGTACTGCCCGCTTGCCGACCACGAGTTGCGCGGGATGGCCGGGCGCGTGCGCGTGGCCGAGTAGCCATGGCTCCCCATGGCTCCCGAGATGACACGTAAGAGATTCCGCGATCACACCTTTACTTTTCCGGTACAGCGCACTAGCTTTTCCGGCACTGCGATATGGTTCCCGCTGGTTACATAGACCGTCACGCCCGCGGCATCATTGCTGAGGCGCTGACCGACACCCGGGTGGTGATGGTCCTCGGAGCACGTCAATCGGGCAAGAGCACGCTGACACGCCGAGTCGCCGAGTCCGACCACCCATCGATGATCTTCTCCCTCGATGACCAGGCCACACGCGCGATCGCGCAGGACGATCCCACCGGCTTCATCGCCGGACTCACCGGCCCCGTGCTGATCGACGAGATCCAGCGTGCTCCTGACTTGCTGTTCGCCATCAAGCAGGCTGTCGATCGCGACCCGAGCCCTGGCCGCTTCCTGCTCACGGGATCGGCCAACATCCTCTCCACGAAGAAGAGCTACGAAGCACTGACCGGCCGCACGGAGATCGTGCGGCTGTGGCCCCTCGCGCAGTCTGAGGTCAACGGCTCCACGGTCAACGTCGTCGACGAACTGCTGGCCGGTCGGGCACCTTGGATCACCGGAGCCCCGGTCGGCAGGCCAGCGTTCGTGGACATCGTCGCCCGGGGTGGATATCCGGAGGCGAGACTGCGCACCGGACGCCGTCGCAGCATCTGGTACCGCGACTACCTGGAGATGGTGGTCGAGCGAGACCTCCAAGACATTGCGACGGCGTACAAGGCACACGAGATCCCGCGGCTTCTGCGAGTGCTCGCCGCGCAGGCCGCGAACCTCCTCGAGTACCGCAAGCTCTCCCGAGGCCTCGAGATCGACGAGAAGACCGTCAAGGCGTACATCAAGCTTCTCGAGGACGTCTTCCTCGTGCGAGTCATCCGCGCATGGCGGCCGGGCATCGGCAGGCGCGAGATCCATACGCCCAAGGCCTACCTGGTCGACACGGGACTCTTGGCCCATCTCTTGGGCGCCGACGAGAAGCGCATCGCTGAGGACGACCAGGTGACCGGCAAGATGCTCGAGAACTTCTGCTCGATGGAGCTGCTCAAGCACATCGGATGGTCCGTGAATCCCCCGCAGATCTTTCATTACCGCGACGGCCGTGACGAGATCGACCTGGTGCTCGAAGCCCGGAACGGAGACCTGGCCTGTGTGGAGGTCAAGGCCTCCGCGTCCGTGCGCCCGGCTGACTATCGCCCGATGGCCAAGCTGCGCGACGCTCGCACTGACCACTTCAAGATCGGCGTGGTGTTCTTCACGGGTGAGCAGACCATCCCGCTGACCGACCGTGTCTGGGCCGTGCCGGTCAGCGGCCTGTGGGCATAGAAACCGCGGACCCGCCCCTGGCGTAGCTCAGCCGATCGCGTGCTCGACGGCCCAGCGGGTGAGCTCGGCGCGCCGTCGCAGCCCCGTCTTCTCGCGGATGCGCGTGAGGTGGTTCTGCACCGTGCGCGGGGAGATGTACAGCTCCGCGCCGATCTCGTTGTCGGTCTTGCCCTGCACGACCAGCCGCAGGACGTCGAGCTCGCGCTGGCCCAGCAGCGGGCGCACCGTGGACTGCTCGCCGCGCGCGGAGCTGGAGAACTCCTTGAGCAGATGGCTGGCCAGCGAGGGCGTGATGACCGACCCGCCGCCGTGGGCGGTGATGACCGCCTGGCGCAGCTCCTCGCCGGTGGTCCGCTTGGACAGGTAGCCGGCGGCGCCCGCCGCGATCGCGTCGAGCAGCGTCCCGGCCTGCTCGCTGGCGGTCATGACGATCACGCGGACAGCGGCCTGCTCCGTGCGCAGCTTCTCCAGCACGGCGAGGCCGCCGAGGTCGGGCATACGCAGGTCGAGGATCATGACGTCGGGCTTCAGGCTGCTCGCCAGCTCCAGCGCCTCCTGGCCGTTGCAGGCCTGACCGACGACCTCGAGCGCGGGGTCGTGCTTGAGGGCGCGGACGACGCCCTCGCGGACGAGGGGGAAGTCGTCGGCGACGACGACGCGGATCTTCATGTCGGGGTCACCTCCGCGGGAGCGACGAGCGTGACCCGGGTTCCGCCGCCCGGCGCGCCCTGCAGCGTGGCGTGACCACCGACGCGCTCCATGCGACCGACGATGCTGCCCTTGACGCCGAGCCCGCTGGCGGCGGCCACCCGGTCCGGATCGATGCCCACGCCGTCGTCGGTCACGGTGACCGCGGTGCGGCCCTCGGTGTCGGAGTCGACGTGCACGACGACACGTGAGGCCTGCGCGTGCTTGCGCGCGTTGGTGAGCGCCTCGCGCACGGCGCCCGCGACCGCGACCGCCTGCTCGCCGCAGGGGGCGTCCTCGACGTCGCCCACGACGAGCTCGACGGAGGGGTCCATCCGGCGGGCCTCGCCGGCGACGAGCTCGAGCTGGGGCAGGAGGTCGGTGTGGCCGGGGTCGGCGGCGTCGATCCAGCGGCTCAGGTCGCGCGCCGCCCCGCCGGCCAGGTGCGCGATCTGCGCGGCGCTCAGGCCGGTGCCGAAGCCGTCGCCGGCGATGAACTCGAGGATCTGCAGCGCAGTGTCGTGCAGGTGGCCGCGCACCCATGCGCGCTCCTCCTCGCGGGCGTGCTGGACCGAGCGCCGGATGCCGTCGTGGCGGTCGGCGGGCAGGTCGCTGGAAATGGGGGTCTCGAGGTCGGCGCGCAGCAGGCGCGCCTGGCGGTCGGCAAGGGCGATGAGCACGGCTGGATCGGCGCCCGGATCGACGATCTCCTCGAGCCCGGGGACGATGACGGCCTTCAGCCGCGCGCGCAGGTGTAGGCGTTCCAGCGCACGAGCCCACTCGATGTTGGGATGCAGCGGGCTCTCCGCCCCACCGTGCTCGTGCCCCAGGTTCATGTCCCGTCCATGCCTCTTCCGGAAAGGCTCTGTCGGCGGCGCCGAGTCGTAGCCCTCAGACGCATGCGAGCTTACGCAGAACGGACTGCATGGGTCAACCCCAGAATGGCCACGTTCATTGCATCGCGCAAAGCCTGGGGTACCCCAGGAAAGATCGCGATATGCGGGCATTTCGTGATCAACGCCTGGTCTTAAGACCCCCGAAACCGGTCTTAAGACCCCGAAATCCGGAGTGAGGGCGATCTGCGGCGATGGCGCTCGGCCGCGCAGGACCGCGATTACGGGTTCGTCCGTCTGGCCGACGCGCCGCACGACCGCCGCCCGGCGCGAGGGCCGGGCGGCGGGTGCTGCGTCTGGAGTGCCCCGGGGCTAGCGCACGACGCGGAACGCGTACCGCGACGTGGTGCCGAGGTCGCTGCGGCTGGCACCGGGGGTGACCTCGACCTCGTAGCGGCCGACCCTCAGCGCCCGGCGCAGCGCCCGGTGGTTCTGTGAGACGCGGTACAGGCCGCTTGCGCCGGGTGACTTGAACCCGGAGGACAGCAGCCGGCGACCGCTGCTGGTCTTGCGGTAGATGCGGATGCGCACCACCTCGGTGCCCTCGGACAGCCGCATGGCGAGCCGGATGCCGTTGCGGGCCGCCCGGCTGCGCCTGATCGTCGGGCTGGTGCTCAGCATCCCCAGGGCCAGCGGACCGCCGGAGGAGCCGGTCAGCGTCACCGGCGCCAGCGGGGCCGGCGGGGCCGGCGGAGCGGCGGCCGGAGTC
>JACCQW010000465.1 GCA_013813955.1 Solirubrobacterales bacterium | reverse complement strand
ACGCGGAGCTGGCCGACGTGCTGCACCTGCCCCCGCGCGAGCGGCGCCCGCGCGACGCGCGGGAAGGATGACCCGCGTCGCGGTCCTGAAGGGCGGCCGCTCGCTGGAGCGCCAGGTCTCGCTGAAGTCCGGTGCTCGCGTGCAGGACGCCCTGGAGCGCTTGGGGCACGACGTCGTCGGGATCGACGTCGGCCACGACCTCGTCGCGCGGCTGCGCGACGCCGTGCCCGACGTGGCCTTCGTCGCGCTGCACGGCCGCGACGGCGAGGACGGCACCGTGCAGGAGCTGCTCGAGGCGCTCGGCGTTCGCTACACCGGGTCGGGCGTGTCGGCGTGCATCCGCTGCGCGGACAAGGTGCTGGCCAAGCACCACATGCGCGACGCTCAGATCCCGACGCCGGACTTCTTCGCGTTCACCGAGACGGCGTTCAAGCAGCTCGGTGCGGCCGATGCGCTGCCGGCGATCGAGCAGCGCCTGCGGTTCCCGATCGTGGTCAAGCCGGCGGGCCAGGGCTCGGCGCTGGGCATCAAGTTCGCGGCCACGCCCGCCGACGTGCCCGGCGCCCTGGTGGCTGCGTTCTCCTACGGCGACAAGGTGCTGCTGGAGCGCCATGTGCGCGGGCGCGATCTCGCCGTCTCGGTGCTGGCCGGGGAGGCGTTGCCGGTCGTCGAGGCGATCCCGCGCGAGGAGGACTTCTATGACTTCGAGGCGCGCTATGAGATCGGGCGCACCGACTTCGTCTGCCCCGCGCAGGTGGCCGACGAGGTCGCCGAGCGGGCCCAGGAGCTGGCGCTGGCGGTGTGGGAGGTGCTCGGCTGCGCGGGGTTCGCGCGCGTCGACCTCATGCTCGAGGAGTCCACGGGCGAGCTGACGGTGCTCGAGGTCAACGCGATCCCGGGGCTGACCGAGACGTCGCTGTTGCCGCAGGCCGCCGACGCGGCGGGGATCGCCTTCGACGAGCTGATCGAGCGGATCGTGGCGCTCGCGCCGGCGGTGGCCTGACGCGGGGCCGCCAGGCGACCCGGCCGAGCTACTCCTCGCCGGCGAAGTCCTCGGGGGAGACCTGGTCGAGGAAGTCCTTGAACTTCTCGACGACCTCCTCGGTGTCCTCGACCTCGTGTTCGAACTCGATCGCCGACTCGGCGATGACGTCTTCGGCGGCGAAGATCGGCGCGCCGGAGCGCACCGCGAGGGCGAGGGCGTCGCTGGGGCGCGAGTCGATCTCCATCTCCTTGCCGTCCACCGCAAGGGTGATCGAGGCGAAGAACGTGTTGTCGCGCAGCTCTGTCACCGACACCTGCGTGCACTTGACCTCGAGCTCGCCCAGCATGTCGTTGAGCAGGTCGTGGGTCATCGGCCGCGGCGTGCTCGCGCCCTGGAGCTTCATCAGGATCGCGGCGGCCTCGGGGTGCCCGATCCAGATCGGGAGGAACTTGTTGCTGTCGACGGTCTTCAGCAGCACGATCGGCTGCTTGCCGACCATGTCGAAGCTGACGCCGTAGATCACCATCTCCTGCATCCCGTGGAGCATAGCTACGGCCTTCCGGGTCGCCGGGGGCCCCGCTCGGCCTGCGGACCGACCCTTCAGAAGCCGATGCTGTATCCCTTCCACGCCGGACCAGCGGCGCCGGGTGAACGCGGACCGAAGCAGGGAGAGCCATGCGCAAACTGATCGTGTCGCGGGGATGTCGACGAGCCGCGCCTCGGCGAGCAGATCGCGCAGCGCAGCGTCATCGACCGAAAGACCTCCACGACCGGGCAGTCTGCCATCGGTCGAGTCCGCCGGAGCGGGGTTTCTCTCCATGGGCGATCCAGGACTCGAACCTGGGACCTCTTCCTTATCAGAGAAGCGCTCTAACCGACTGAGCTAATCGCCCGTGCGGCGGCGGATTCTAGCGCTCGCCTACGCCACCGCGCGGGGGCGCAACCGACGGGCGAGCGCGAGCGCCTCGTCGGGGTCCTCGAACGCGAGCTCCACGCGGTAGCCGGTGCCGCGCGGCCTGACCGCGACCTCGATGCCCAGCGCGCCGGAGAGCGCGTCGGCGATGCGCGCGGCGGCGGCCTCCTGGTCGGGGTGCAGCGC
>JACCQW010000411.1 GCA_013813955.1 Solirubrobacterales bacterium | reverse complement strand
CATTGGCTCGATGTCATGCTGCGGGTTATCGTCGCTTCGCGGGATCGGCGCAACGCGCGCAAGGTGGCGTTCAGCACGCAAAGTTCGCTGCAAAGGGAGGATTTCAGCGCTTGATCCGGACGGCCCGTGTCGCCGACCAGGCGCCCGCGGTGTGCCAGGATCCGGCCGTGGGCCGCCTGGACGCACTGGACATGTCGCGCAAGCTCAAGCGCTCAGAGCAGGACGAGCGCCTGCACGCGGGCGGGCGGCGCCTCGCGCAGCTGCGCCTGCACCTCGGCGGCCTCGTCGACGGCGGCGCGCTCGGGCCGCCGGTCTGCCTGCTCTTCGAGGGCTGGGACGCGTCGGGCAAGGGCGGCGCGATCAAGCGCCTCGTCGCGCCCTTGGACCCGCGCCACGTGCGCGTCGTGTCCTTCTCGGCGCCGACCTTCGACGAGGGGCGCCACCACTTCCTGCACCGCTTCGGCCCCGCGCTGCCGGGCTGGGGCGGCATGGCCGTGCTCGACCGCTCGTGGTACGGCCGCGTGCTCGTCGAGCGTGTCGAGGGCTTTGCCACCGACGAGCAGTGGGGTCGCGCCTACGGCGAGATCAACGGCTTCGAGGCGACGCTCGCCGCGGAGGGGATGGTCCTCGTGAAGTTCTGGTTGCACATCTCCGCCGCCGAGCAGCTGCGGCGCTTCGAGCGCCGCGCGGCCGATCCGCTGAAGGCCTGGAAGCTCACCGCCGAGGACTGGCGCAACCGCGAGAAGCGCGGCGCCTACCAGGAGGCCCTCGAGGACATGCTGCGCCTGACCGACACGCCCGCGGCGCCCTGGCACCTCGTCGAGGCCGACTCCAAGCGCTACGCGCGCGTCAAGGTGCTCGAGACCACGATCAGCGCGATCGAGCAGGGGCTGCGCGACCGCGGTCACGAGCCACCGCCTCCCCTGCCACCGCCCAGCGACGATTGAGAAAGCGCCGGCCGAGGGTCGCCAGGCGGACGGCCATGAGCGCGAGCAGCCCGGACCACACGCCGACGATCCCCCAGTCCAGCGCGAGGGCGAGCAGAGCGATCGGCACATAGGTGCACAGCCCGGCCAGCACCATCGAGCCGGCGAGGTAGCGCGTGTCGCCCGCGCCGATCAGCACGCCGTCCAGCGCGAAGACCACCGCGGCGGCCGGCTGCATGAGCGCGAACATCGTCCAGATCTCGCCCGTGCGCTCGATCACCGCCTCGTCGCCGGTGAACGCATGCGGCAGCACCCCGGCCAGCGCGAGCAGGACGGCGCCGAACGCGCATCCCGCCGCGAGCGCCCAGCCCAGCGTGCGCCGCGCGGCCGCGTAGGCCCCGGCGGTGTCGCCGGCGCCCAGCGCGCGGCCGACGAGCACCTGGGCGGCGATGGCGATCGCGTCGAGGACCAGCGCGGCGAAGACGAAGAGCCCGAACGCGATCTGGTGCGCGGCGAGCGAAGCCTCGCCCACCCGGGCGAGCACGGCGCTGGCGGTGGCGAAGGCCAGCAGCAGGGCGGCCGAGCGCACGAACAGCTCGCCGGAGATGCGCAGCAGCGGGCGCACCAGCGCCAGGCGCGGGGCCCTGCCGGCCGCGGGGAGGCGCAGCAGCACCCACACGAACGCGCCGCCCATGCCCAGCTGGGCGAGCACGGTGCCGGCCGCCGAGCCGTCCAGCCCCCAGCCGAAGCCGTAGACGAACAGCAGCTCGAGCACGACGTTGGCGGCCTGCGCGACGACGACGATCACCAAGGGCGTGCGCAGGTCGCCCACGCCGCGCAGGAAGCCCTGTCCGGCGAGGGCGATGAGCGCGAGCGGCAGCCCGGCGGCGGAGATGCGCAGATAGCGCGCGGCGAGGTCCGCGGTGCGCCCCACCCCGCCCAGCAGCGCGATGAGCGGATCGGCGAGCGCGAGGCAGGCGAGCGCAAGCGCCGCGCCGATCGCCGTGGCCAGCCACAGCGCCTGCGCGGCGAGCTGCCCCGCGCGCTCGGCCTGCCCGGCCCCGTGCAGCCGCGCCACCTGTGCGGTCGTGCCGTAGGTCAGGAAGATGCACAGCGAGACGAGGGTGGTCAGAACGGTTGCGGCGAGCGCGAGCGCGGCGAGCTGAGGTGTGCCGAGATGACCCACGATGGCCGTGTCGACGAGCAGGTACAGCGGCTCGGCGGCCAGGGCGCCCAGTGCCGGGACCGCGAGGCGCAGGATCTCGCGGTCATGCCTGGAGCGCACCGGCCGGACTCTACGATGCCGCCATGGCCCGCCGGCTCACCGCGATCGTCGCGCTCACGCACGTGCTCGCGGGGTGCTCGGGCGGCGACCGGGCCATGCCCGCCGCCTGCCTGCAGGACGCGGCCGCCGTGCAGCGCGCGCTCGGTGCCGCCCCCGGTGCCGTCGCGCTCCAGGACGGGACCCGGCTGTCGACGTGCGTGCAGCGCGTCCGCGGCGACTCCGAGCTGCAGACGCTCGGCGTGACGCTGACCGCCGTGGCCGACGACCTCGAGCGGCGCGCGTCGCGCGAGACCGGTGCGGCCGTGCGCCTGGGCTACCTCGTCGGCGCGGTTCGCAAGGGGGCCCGCGAGACCAACGGGATCGCGCTGGAGCTGGCGCGGCGCATGGAGGGCACGGCCGCGCTCGACGGGGCGCCCGCCGCGGTGCACGCCGCGGTGCGGCGCGGCTTGCGCGCCGGGGAGAGGACGGGGTGAGACGGCGCCCTGCGTTGGCCCGGAGCGCCGGCGGATGAGGCTGCGCCTCTTCCACGCACGCGACGGCGCCCGCGTCGCCTACCGCGAGGCCGGCGTCGGCGGTCGCGTGGCGCAGCAGGTCGCGGGCGGCGGGGTTCCCGCGCGCGGTGAGCTTCATCCCGTGCTCGGGGCGGTAGACGGCCCGCACGCAGTAGGAGGCGGCTCGGTCCAGCCCCGGCAGCGCCGCCGCCGGTGCCAGCGTGCGCCACGGGCCGGGCATCCTCGAGCGCTCGGGCGGCCGGTGCAGGCGGTTGGGCATCAGCACGAGCCTGGCGGGCGCGAGCTGGCCGGTGACCGCGGCGCGCAGGAGGATCTCCGCGCCCGCACCGTGGCCGCCGACGAGCGGGTGCGGCCCGCCGACCTCGCGGCAGAACGCCGCCATGACCTCGGCCAGCCAGTCCAGCGTGTAGGGGTGGCGCGGGCGGTCCTCGGAGTCGCCATGCAGCGGCAGGTCGGGCAGCACGAGGCGGAAGCGGTCGCTCAGGTGCTCGACGAGCGGCGCGAACTCGCGGTGCGACAGGCCGGCGCTGTGCAGCAG
>JACCQW010000392.1 GCA_013813955.1 Solirubrobacterales bacterium | reverse complement strand
GCTGGGGGCCAGCGGCCTGGCGGTCGGGCTGGCCGACTACGCGGGCGTCGTGGGCCGCGGCGGCGTCGCCGAGGCGCTGCGGGTGACCGCGGTCCTCGTCGCGCTGTTCGCGCTGGCGGGCTTCGGCCCGGCGCGGCTGCTGCTGCCCGCCTCGCTGCGCCCCTACGAGCTGGTGTGGATGCTGCCGATCGGCGCCTGCGCGGTGACCCTGGAGATGGCGTTCTTCGTCTACGCGTTCGTGCCCTACGACGCCGCGCTCGTGCTCACCGCCGTCGTGAGCGTCGCGCTCGGCGTGCTCGCGTGGCGCCGGGACCCCGGGATGCCCGCGGGCCGCGCCTCCGGGCGCGCGTCGTGGGCGGCTCAGCTCGTGCCGCTGTACATCGCGCTGCTCATCGGGGCGATCGCGCTGATCCCGATGTTCCGCGGCGGCTTCGCGACGGTCATCGGCAACGGGTCCGACGCGCACCTGGCGGTGGGCACGGCCGAGTTCCTGCAGAGCCACCACCCGACCGACATCGCCGTCGAGGAGCCGGTGGACCGCGTGCCGCTGGTCTGGCGCTCCAAGCCGCCGATCTACCTCTCCTACGCGGCGGTGGCCAGCATCTCGGGCCTGCCCCCCTACCAGGTGATCGCCACGCTGGCGGCCGCGCTGCTCGCGCTGGGCGGACTGGGCTTCTGGCTGCTGGCCCGCGTGATGCTGGGCGCCGGCGCGTGGACGGCCGCGGTCGTGCTGGGCCTGCTGGGGCTGAACCGCATGGTCCTGCACACGGGGATGCACCCCTACTTCAATCAGACGTGGGGGTACTTCGCGCTGGCGTTCGCGATCGTGCTGGCGTGGGTGGCGGTGCGGCAGCGATCGCTGCCGGCGGCCGCGCTGGCCGCCGCGTTTTTGTTCGTGCTGGCGCTCGCCTACCCGCTGGCGCTGCCGATCCCGCTGCTGGCCGCGGTCTTCTTCGTGGCCCTCGACCGCCGCGAGCGGGGGCTGGCGCTGATGCCGCGCCCGCGCGTCCGCGACCGCCGCAAGCTGCTGTGGCTGTTGCCGCTGGGGGTGCTGCTGGCCGGGCCGCTCAACGGCATCTTCGAGAAGGTCGAGACGTCCTCGCGCGTGCTGCGGCCCGGCGCGTCGCTGCGCAACTGGGGCGGGGACCTGCTCAGCTTCTTCCCCGAGCGCTACTTCCTCGGCGTCCCCGACCCCAGCGCCGCCGCGATCCTGGTGCCGGTGATGGCGGTCGGCCTCGTGCTCGGGCTGCGCGCCGCGCCGCGCGACGTGCGCTGGGGCCTCGGCGCGGTGGCGGGCTTCGGCTTCGTCGCCGCGCTGTACTTCCGCCCGCGCGAGTTCGGCTACTACTTCCACTTCAAGGCGCTGGCGTTCGTCGCGCCGCTGATCGTCGCGCTCGCGGCGGTGGGCCTGTCGCGGCTGCGCTGGCGCTGGGCGAGCATCGTCGTGGCGATCGTGCTGCTGAGCGCCTCGCGTGACGGCGCGGCGCACGTGCTCGGCGAGACCTACGATCAGCTCCCGCGCCACATCCTCGCGCTGCAGGATCTCGACGAGCGCCTGCCCGCCGACGCGTCGGTGCGCCTGGACCTGCAGATCGACGGGCGCCAGTTCTGGATCGCCTACATGCTCCACGGCCAGCCGCTGTGCTCACAGGCGCCGGTGCTCAACACCGCCTACCCGCACGTGCCGATCTCGCGGGCGGCCGACTACGTGCTCGCCGACCGCGGCCTGCGCCGCCCCTTCGACGCGTCCGGCGCGCGGGTCGCGAGCGTCGGCGGCTATGCCCTGTATCGCCTCAAGCCCGGCCTGCCCGGCGGCGACCGCTGCTCGCGGGAGATGGTGCAGAACGTGCAGAAGGTGCGCTGAGAGCAAGGAGTACGTCCTTGCTACGGCTCCGAGGACTTCCAGCACGACCGCACGTACGGAACCGTCCGGGTCGTCAACCCGTTCGTCGCGACCTGATCGGGCCGGTCAGGCCAGCGCCTCCAGCGCGGCCCGCAGCTTGGCCACCGTAGGCTCGGGCGCGTAGGCGGCGATGCGGGCACCGCCGCGCTCGCGCAGCGCGGAGCGCAGCTCGGGGTCGCTCACCGCGAGGTGCACGAGCTCGGCGGCGACCGCCGCGTCGTCGTCCTCGCCCAGCAGCAGCGCCGCG
>JACCQW010000367.1 GCA_013813955.1 Solirubrobacterales bacterium | reverse complement strand
CGCTCCGGCTCCCGCGCCCGCGCCCGCCCCGTCGGGGCCCGGCAAGCGCGACGGCGTCCTGCCGCCGGTCCTGCGCGACCTCCTCGACGACACGCTGGACCGCGTCCCCGAGCCGAAGCTGCCCGACGCCCCGCGACTGCCCGATCTCGAGCGCGACGGCGACCTCCTCGACTACCTCCTGGGGCCATGAGCCGGCGCGGGCAGTCGTCGATCGTGGCCAACCCCGTGCTCGTGGGCGCGGTGACGACGCTCGTGGTCACCGTGGCGGTCTTCCTCGCCTACAACGCGAATGCCGGCCTGCCGTTCGTGCCCACGACCCAGCTGCGCTTCCAGGTCTCCAATGGCGCGAACCTGCTGCCCGGCAACGAGGTCCGCGAGGGCGGGTTCCGCATCGGCCTGGTCTCCGACATGAAGCCCGTGCGCCTGCCCGACGGCAGCTCCGGCGCCGAGGTCACGCTCAAGCTCGACCAGGAGGCGGGCGAGGTGCCGGTCGACTCGACGGTCAACCTGCGCCCGCGCTCGGTGCTCGGCCTGAAGTACGTCGAGCTCACGCGCGGGAGATCGCAGCGCACGCTCGACGACGGCGCGACGCTGCCGGCCGACCAGGCGTCCTTCCCCGTCGAGCTCGACGAGCTGTACTCCATCTTCGACAAGCCGACGCGTGACGCCTCGCAGGAGAACCTGCGCTCGTTCGGCAACGCGTTCACCCAGCGCGGGGCGGCGCTGAACCGCACGATCGCCGACGCGCCGCGCTTCCTACGCGGCCTGGAGCCGGTCGCCCGCACGCTGGCCGACGAGGACACCGACCTCGCCGGCTTCTTCGACGAGCTGGGGGACGCCGCGCGCGTCGTCGCGCCCGTGGCCGACCGCTACGCGCACTCCTTCGCGGCCGGCGCCGACACCTTCGAGGCGTGGTCGCGCGATCCCGAGGCGCTGCGCGAGACGATCAGCCGCTCCGTGCCCACCCTCGACACCGGCATCCGCTCGCTCCGCGTCCAGCGCCCATTCCTCGCCGACCTGCGCGACTTCTCCGCGGCGCTCGAGCGCGTGAGCGACACCCTCCCGCGCACCCTGCCCCGGATCATCCCGGCGCTGCAGACCGGTGCTCCGGTGCTGCGGCGCTCGGCGGACACCAACAAGCGCCTGCGCACCACGCTGCGCTCGCTGGACGAGCTGATGGACGACCCCCGCACCGGCGTGGCCCTGCGCGGGGTCACCGACCTGACGGGCATCCTCAACCCGTTGCTGCGCTTCGTCGGCCCGTACGTCACGGTGTGCAACTACTTCAACTACGCGTGGACGTATGCGGGCGAGCACCTCACCGAGCCCGACCCGACCGGCACCGCGCAGCGCACCATCCTCAACCAGGCGCCGCGCACGCGCAATCCCACCGCGCCGTCGGTGAGCACGCTCGGCGCCCGTGAGCCGGTCAACGGCGAGCCGGTGTTCTCGGGATCGCCGATGAACCTGCACTCCAACCTCTACAGCGCGGCGATCAACCGCGACGGCAGCGCGGACTGCGAGTCCGGTCAGCGCGGCTACCTCGAGCGCGTCAACACGTTCGGCGATCCGAAGTACAAGACGGTCATCGACCCGCACATCCCCGGCAGCCAGGGCCCGACGTTCGTGGGCCGCGACCGCGTACCCGCGGGCCAGACCTTCAGCCGCTCGACGCAGTTCGGGCCCAAGCTGCCCCCGGAGCTGGATCCATGAGGCGCGTCGCCCGCCGAGGGCCCTCCGACCTCACCGCCGGGCTGATCGCGATCGTGCTGATCGTCGCGGGGACGTACTACGGCTTCACGAAGGCCAACCCGTTCGCCTCGCACTTCGAGATCCGCGCGGCCTTCCGCAGCGCCGCCGATCTCAAGCCCAAGTCGCCGGTGCGCATCGCGGGCGTCGACGTCGGCGAGGTCTCGAAGGTCGAGTCGCTGGGCACCGGCGAGCCGGGCGCAATGGTCACCATGCGCATCGAGGACAGCGGGCGGCCGCTGCACTCAGACGCCGCGGCCAAGGTCCGCCCGCGCATCTTCCTGGAGGGCAACTACTTCGTCGACATCAGCCCCGGCTCGCCGTCGGCGCCCGAGCTCGAGGAGGGGCACACGATCCCCGCCACGCAGACCGCGGCCCCGGTCGGGCTCGGCGACCTGCTGGAGACCCTGCAGTCCGACACCCGCGAGGACCTGCGCGCCGTGCTGCAGGAGTACGGCAGCGGGCTGCGCGGTCGCGGTGGCAGGGGCTACAACCGCTCGATCCGCTTCCAGAAGCGCGCGTTCCGCGACTCGGCGATCGTCAATGACGCCACGCGCGGCCTGGGCGAGCGCGACCTGTCGCGCTACATCGAGGGCGCGGGCGCCGTGGCCGCGGGCCTGGACCGCGACCCCGCGCAGCTCAAGGCGCTCATCACGGACTTCGCCGCCACCGCCGACGCCTTCGCGCTCGAGGAGCGCAACCTGTCCGCGGCCGTCGCCGAGCTGCCGGGGACCCTGCGCACCGGGCGCTCGGCGCTCGGGCGCCTGCAGACCGCGCTGCCGCCGCT
>JACCQW010000365.1 GCA_013813955.1 Solirubrobacterales bacterium | reverse complement strand
GGCCCCACCGGCCCTGTGCGCCAGCGCTCGCGCAGCGCGGTCAGCGCAAGCACGGCCGACTGGCGCGCCACGATGTACAGCCGGTCGCCGTCCTGCAGCCGCGTCGAGCCGCGCGGGGGGAGCGCCTGCTCGTCGCGCACCAGCAGGTTGACCAGCGCGTCGCGCGGCAGGCCCAGGTCGCGCACGCGCACCCCGACGGCGGCATCACCCGGCGCGATCGGCACCTCGACGACGTCGGCCCCCAGGCGGCGGATCGAGCCGATCTCCACGAGCGGCTGCGGGAGCGCGGGCTCATCCGTCGTCGCCTTCAGCCAGCGAGCGAGCGGCTCGAACGTGGCGCCCTGCAGCAGCGTGGAGACCAGGACCGCGAAGAAGACCACGTTGAAGAAGTCCAGGCTGCCCTCCACCCCCTCGATGACGGGAAACAGCGCGAGCACCACCGGCACCGCGCCACGCAGGCCCGCCCAGCCGAGCACGAGCCGGTCGGCAATCCCGACGGGCGCGAACGCCGTGGAGACCACCACCGCCAGCGGCCGTGCGACGAAGACGAGCACCAGCGCCAGCAACGTGCCCTCCAGCGCGCTCTCGTCGAGTTGCGCGGGGAAGACCAGCAGCCCGAGCGTGAGGAACATCACCAGCTGGGCCACCCAGGCCATGCCGTCATGGAAGGCGGTGATCGTCTGGCGCGCGGGCAGCGCGGTCGAGCCCATGGCCAGGCCGGCGAGGTAGACGGCCAGGAAGCCCGACCCGTGCAGCACGTCGGCGGCGCCGAAGGCGATCGCGACCACCGCCAGCGAGGCCACGGGGTACAGCCCGCCCGTGGCCAGCCGGGCGCGGCGGAAGCCCTGCACCGCCAGCCAGCCGACCGCCCCGCCGACCAGGGCTCCGATGCCCAGCTCGAGGACGAACCGGGCCGCCATGTCCGCGACCCCGTAGTCGTCGCGCTCGATCCACTCGATGAAACCCAGGACGAGCAGCACGGCGACCGGGTCGTTCATCCCCGCTTCGCCCTCCAGCGTGCGCGCGAGGCGCCGTTTGAGCGTCGAACCGCGCAGCAGCGCGAAGATGGCGGCGCCGTCGGTGGCCGACACGATCGAGCCGATCAGCAGCCCTTCGAGCGTCGAGAGGCCAAGCAGCCAGGACGCGGCCAGGCCGGTGACGATCGCGGTGATCAGCGTGCCCAGCAGCGCGAGGGTGATCGCCGAGCCGAGGACCGGGCGGATCTCCGGCAGCCCCGCGGCCAGGCCGCCCTCGAAGAGGATGAGCGCCAGCGCGATGATCCCGATCGTGCGCGCCAGCTCGTAGTCGTCGAACTGCACGAGGCCCAGGCCGTCCGAGCCGACCGCCATGCCCACGCCCAGGAAGAGCACGAGCCCGGGGATGCGCAGGCGCCCGGCCACGAGCGAGGCCAGGATGCCGAGCGCGAGCAGCGCTCCCGCCACCAGGATGAGCCGCCCCTCGTCCATCGACGACGTCTACAGCCAGCCGGCGCGTCGCAGAAAGCGGTACAGCCCGCCCCCGACACCGGCCATCAGCGCCAGGGCGGCGGGGTAGCCGAGCTCCCAACCCAACTCGGGCTCCACCTCCTCGATCGGGAGCTGCCCCTCGTGCTGGCGACTGCCGTCCTGGTAGTGCGCGCAGTCGACGATCACGCTCGCAGGTTAGTCGAGCGTCTGCAGCGCGAAGGTGAGGCGGCCATGCTCGACGCGGGCGAGGCCCATCGTGTGGCGCGGCTGGCGACGGCGGTCGGTCGGGCTGCCCGGGTTGAAGATCTGCAGGCCGTCGGGCGCGATCTCGTGCAGAGGGATGTGTGAGTGGCCGAAGACGACGGCGTCGGCGCCGGGGAAGCGCGCGCGCAGGCGATCCAGGCGCCCCGCGGCGCGGCCCGCGTCGTGCACCATCGCGATGCTCGCGCCGCCCGCGTCGACTATCCGCTCGGCGGGCAGCCGCCCGCGCAGCTCGGCGTCGTCGACGTTGCCGTGCACGGCGAGCACCGGCGGGCCCAGCGCCTCGAGCCCGGCCAGGATGTCCGCAGTGGCGACATCCCCCGTGTGCAGGACGAGGTCAGCGGTCCGTAGGCGCTCCACGCACGAGTCGGGCAGGCCCCGTCGCCCGCGCGGCAGGTGCGTATCAGAGATGATCGCGACGTTCACCGAGCGCTGGAGCGGGAGCGGGCGCGCGGCGAGCGGAAGTCCGCTCCCGGGCGCAGCCCCTCGCGCAGCACGCGCTGGAGCACGAGCATCGAGCTGCGGATCTCGCCGCTGGGCGCGACGAGCGCCGAGTCCCACGTGAGCTCCTCCTCGCGCGGGGCGTTCCAGTGGTACAGGTAGACGCGCGTGATGCGCGGGTTCTCGATCAGCAGGCGGTCGAAGATGAAGCGCGTCACCTCGCCCGCGTGCGCCGTGCCCTCGGGGATGTCGGTCGTGCTGCGGTTGCGCCGCCTGACCAGGCCGCCGGTCTCCGTCAGCCACAGCTTGGCGCCCGGGATCGCGCGCAGCAGCGCACGCAGACGCATGGAGCGGAAGCGGTTGGCCTCGACGTAGTTGTGCAGGCCCCAGCGGCCCGGGGTGAAGCCGAGGTGGCGGCGGAACTCGCCCACCCAGCGGGTCGCGTTGGGCGTGTCGAGCATCTCCGCGGCCAGGATCGTGCACTCGCCGCACTCCTGGCGCAGTGCCCGGTAGTAGGCGGCGACGAGCCTGGCGCGGTTGCACGTCGGCTCGCCGCAGTGGTTGGCCTCGTTCCACGTCGCGAAGTTCCTCACCCACGGGTAGCGCTCGCGAAAGCGGCGGAACTCGTACTTGAAGCGCCCGGGGGTGGGCAGCGAGCGCCGCTCGGTGCGCGAGTGCCCGAACGTGATCAGCGGCTCCACGTCGCGCTCGCGGGCGGAGGCCAGCCAGGCGTCGATCTGCTCCACCTGATAGTCGCTGTCCAGCGCGTCCCAGCCGACGATCAGCCGCGCGTGGCGGATGCCCAGCTCGGCGAAGCGCTCGTCGGCGAACATGTCGGCCTTCTGGTCGGCGATGCCGACCTCGACGGGCTCCAGCGGCGCCGCCGGGGCGGCGGCGGGCGCGGCCAGGGCGAGCCCGAGCAACGCCGCGAGCAGGGTGAGGCGGAGGGCCACGGACGTCGGCCGGACGGATGGGCGCAGGTGCATCGCAGATGAGAACCGTAGTGGTCGCTGGGAGTTTCGCCCTCGGCCCCTCAAGCCCTGTCACGGGGGCGCGCTCAGCGCACGCGCTCGAAGTCCTCGGTCTCGCGGCGCACGGCCTCGAACTCGCCGGTCCCCAGGCGCTCGGCGACGTCGCGGTCGATCTCGGCCTCGCTGGCGTCCGGGCGCGCGCGGCGCAGCCGCCGTGCGTCCAGGCGCTTGAACTTCAGGATCTCCAGCACGTAGACGAGGTAGACCGACGCCGCGAGCACGAGCAGCCCCAGGCCCACCATCACCGCCGCCCACCGCGGGTCCAGCGTGCCGCCGTTGTCGGAGTAGGGCACGAAGCGCAGCGCTAGCGCCAGGCCCGCCAGGGCGAGCGTCCACGCGTACAGGTACAGCACGGTGCGCGTGGTGGAGAACCCGATGCGGTCGAAGCGGTGGTGAAAGTGCTCGCGGTCGGCCGCGTAGACAGGGCGGCGGTACTTCATCCGCTTGAGCACGACGAACGTCGTGTCCAGGAACGGCACGGCGAGCACCATCAGCGGGAAGATCAACGCGAGCACGGCATTGGTCTTCACCGACCCGAGCACGGCGATGCACCCCAGCAGCAGGCCCAGCAGGTTCGAGCCGCAGTCGCCCATGTAGACGGAGGCCGGATGGAAGTTGTGAATCAGAAAGCCGAGCGCGGCGCCCGCCGTGAGCGCCGCCAGCACGCCGCCCTGGTTGCTGCCGAGATCGAATGCGATCACCGCGAGCGCGGCGGCGCTGATCGCGCAGACGCCGGACGCCAGCCCATCGATGCCGTCGGACAGGTTGACGACATTCATGATGATCACGAGCCCGGCGGCGGTCAGCGGGCCCCCCGCATTGGGGAAGTCCAGCCGCCCCGCGAACGGCAGCGTGAGGTTGTCGACCGTGACGCCGCCGCGAACGGCCAGCAC
>JACCQW010000335.1 GCA_013813955.1 Solirubrobacterales bacterium | reverse complement strand
CCGTTCGGCACACCGGTCGCCGAGCGGGCTGCGGGATCGATCGCCGTGCGCCTGAACTCCGGCGCCGACCAGCTTGCGGCGATCGTGCGCGCGCTCGACGGCGCGGATGTGGCGGTTGCGCACCTCGCGCTGCACGAGCCGACGCTCGACGACGTCTTCCTGGCCAAGACCGGCCGCAGCCTGGAGGGCGCGGGTGACCCCGCCCCGGCGGTCTCCGAGCCCGAGCCCGCCGGCGCGTGAGCCGGGGCGCGTCCACCACGCTCGCGCAGGTCGCCCTGCTCGCCCGGCGGGCCGTGTACCGGACGCTGCGCCAGCCGGCGCAGATCGTCTTCCCGCTGGCGTTCCCGCTGATCCTGCTCGCCGTCAACGCCTCCGGGCTGGAGGCGGCGACCGACCTGCCGGGCTTTCCGTCCGAGAGCTACCTGGACTTCGCGCTGGCCATCCCGTTCATGCAGGGGGCGCTGTTCGCGGCGCTCAACGGCGGTCAGGACCTGGCGCGCGACATCGAGAGCGGCTTTCTGGACCGGCTGGCCATGACCCCGATGTCCGGCGCGGCGCTGCTGGCCGGCCAGCTCGGCGGGGCGCTGCTCATGGGCATCGCCAGCGCGATGCTCTACCTGCTGGTCGGCGTGATCTTCGGCGTGGGCATCGCCGCCGGGCCCGTGGGCGCGCTCGTGCTCCTCGCGCTGGCGGTCGCGACCTCCTTCGCCTTCGCATGCCTGGGGACGTTCGTCGCGCTGCGGGCCGGCAGCGGCGAGGCCGTCCAGGGGTTCTTCCCGCTGTTCTTCGTGCTGCTGTTTCTCAGCTCGGCGTTCTTCCCGCGCGACCTGATCGCGCAGGACTGGTTTCAGACCGTGGCGACCTACAACCCGGTCTCCTACCTGGTCGAGGGCATCCGCTCGCTGGTGATCTTCGGCTGGGATGGCCAGGCGCTGGCACAGGCCTTCGGCATCGCCGCCGCCGCCACGGCGCTGTTCCTGGCGCTCTCCTCACGCGCGCTGCGCACGCGGCTGGTGCGCACATGAGCGCCCTGGCCCGCACCCGCTCGGTCGCCCTCGCCGTCGCCTGGCGCAGCATCCACAACGCGTTCACCAACCCGGCGTTCCTGCTGCCGAGCCTGCTGTTCCCGCTGTTCTTCTTCACGGCGTTCGCGGGCGGCCTGTCGGGGCTGCAGGACGTGCCGCGGTTCGAGTTCGCATCGGGCTACACGTCGTTTCAGTTCGTCTTCGTCTGCTTTCAGGCGAGCGTGTTCGGGGGCGTGTTCACCGGCTTTGCGATCGCGCGCGACTTCGAGTCGGGCTTCGCACGGCGTCTGCTGATCGCCGCCCCCCACCGCGGCGGGATCGTGATCGGCTACATGATTTCGGCGATGGTGCGGGCGGTGTTCGTGCTCGCCGTCGTCTTCGCGGTGGGGCTGGCCACCGGGATGCGGGTCGACGGCTCGGTGGGCGAACTGCTCGGCCTGCTGGCGCTCTCGCTGGCGGCGAGCGCGACGACGACGCTGTGGGCGAGCGGGATCGCCATGCGCCTGCGCACGCTGCAGGCCGGCCCGGTGATCCAGATGCCGCTCTTCATCTTGTTGTTCCTCGCGCCGGTCTACGTGCCGCTGGACCTGGTGTCCGGCTGGGTCCAGGACGTCGCGCGCTACAACCCGGTGACCGCGCTGCTGGAGGCCGGGCGCGGCTTCATCTCCGGCGAGCCCACCAAGGTCACGATCTCGGCGGCCTGCCTGATGGGGATGTTCGCGCTGGCCGCGGCCTGGGCGCGCGGGGGCCTGCGCTCCGCCGAGCGCGCGGGCTGACCCGGGGGGCGCCGCGAGCGCCCCTCAGAGCAGCGCCACCGGATCGTTCTGTCGCACGACCGCGGGGCCGGTCGCGCGCACGATGACCCCGAAGGTCATCGCGCGCTCGGCGGCCAGCCAGCGCATGAGCCCGGGCCACTTGGCCTGGGTGTCGGGGTCGCGCGTGGGGATGACGCAGCGCACGCAGCCCTGCATGACCTCCAGCTCGGCCTGCCCGACGCGCAGGCGCCGGCCGATCCAGCCCTCCTCGTCGTAGGGCTCGGCATCGAGGTCGAGGTGCAGGTTGGGGCGAAAGCGCCGCAGGTCCAGCGGCACGCCGAGCGCCGCCTGCGCCGCGCGGCGTGAGCCCTCCACCGTGACCAGCAGCGTGGCGGGACGGTCCTGCTGGCCGCCCGGCAGGCGGACGAGCGTGACCGGCCGCTGGA
>JACCQW010000293.1 GCA_013813955.1 Solirubrobacterales bacterium | reverse complement strand
CGTCCAGCTCGCGCGCGCCCGCCTGCGCCCCCGCGCGCGCCTGCGCCCCCGTCAGGACGACCCGACCAGCTCGCGCTCCATCTCCTCGGAGTACTCCCCGCGCCGCGCGGCTCCGGTGCAGCGGGCGCGGTGACGGTACTGCGCCTGCGCGGACTGCACGTTGTCGCGGTCGCCGCGCCACGCCGTCAGGGCGGCCGCCTGCAGGCCGCGGCCGTAGGAGAAGCTGACCTCCCACGGCTGGGGACCCATCTGGTTCATGAGGTTCAGGCGCACCGTGGCGTCCTCGTCGCTCTGGCCGCCCGACAGGAAGACGATGCCGGGTACCGCCGAGGGCACGTGGCGGCGCAGGCAGCGCAGCGTCCGCTCGGCCACCTCCTGGTCGCCGGGCTGCTCGGAGCACTGATATCCGGCCAGCACCATGTTGGGCTTCAGCAGCATCCCCTCGAGCAGCACGCGTTGCTCTCTCAGCTCGGCGAACACGGTCGCCAGCACCGTCCCGGTGACCTCCTCGGAGCGGTCGATCGTGTGCTCACCGTCCATGAGCACCTCCGGCTCGACGATGGGGACGATCCCCGCCTCCTGGCACAGCGCCGCGTAGCGCGCGAGCGCGTGCGCGTTGGCGTGCACGCACAGATGGCTGGGGTGCTGGTCGTCGACGGCGATCACGCCGCGCCACTTGGCGAAGCGCGCCCCGCCCTCGTAGTACTCGCTCAGGCGCTCGCGCAGGCCGTCCAGGCCCTCGGTGACCTTCTCGTCCGGCGAGCCGGCCAGCGGCTTGGCGCCGGTGTCGACCTTGATACCGGGCACGACGCCCTGCTCCTGCAGCAGCTTTGGGAAGGGGGTGCCGTCCGCGGTGCTCTGGCGGAAGGTCTCGTCGTAGAGGATGATCCCGCTGATGTGCTCCGCCGCGCCCTCGGTGGTGAACAGCAGCTCGCGCAGCTCGCGGCGCGTCTCCTCCTCGGGCTTGACGCCCGCGGCCTCCAGGCGCTTGTCCATCGTCGCGTTGCTCTCGTCGGCGGCAAGGATGCCCTTGCCCTCGGCGACCAGTGTGGTCGCGGTCTGTCGAAGCTCGTCGGACATCGCTCTCCCCTCGGGCGTTCCCGCCGGCGGCAGGAACCGAAACCTGCGAAACGGAAACCTGCGGATTGGGGTCCGATTGTAAGCCGCCGCGTGCCCGGGCGTCCCGCGCCGTGCTCGGCGGGCCCCGCACTCAGCCGGCTGCCTGGCCGGCCAGCAGGAACGCGGCCAGCCGCGCGCGGTCTCCGGGCGTGATGCGAACGAGGTCGAGCCCGGCGATGTCGCCGTCCGTGCGCAGGACCCGTGCGGTCCCGGAGATGGCCGATGGGCCGGGCAGTTCGAGCGTGAAGCCGAGCAGCGCTCCGGTCCTCAGCGACGGCTCGCCGACGCGGACCCCCAGGCCGCACAGGCTCACGTCGGCGGTGCGCAACCGCATCGCGCGACCGGCCGAGGCGCCGTGCTCCGCGAGCGGCACCAGCTCGATCGCGAGCGTCGCGTCAATCCGCAGCGCGCGCCGGCGCGGCGGCAGGCCGGCGCCGACATCCGCGGTGAACAACAGCGAGCCTGCGCGCTCGCCGGGACGTACGGCGCCCTCGAGGCGCATGTGCCCGTCCTGTGCCTCGAAGGCCAGCACGCCGGTCCTGCCGAGGCTCGGGATGTAGCCGGCGTCCGCGACCGACAGGGGCGCCAGGACCACGTCCTCGCCGTGGACGCCCACCACGCGGCAGTTGATCACCTCCTCGCCGAGGTCGAGCACCACGGCCTGGTCCTCGATGAGGCGGTGCAGCACTCGCCGAGGATAGGTCGCCGTGGCGCCGGCGTGTACCACGGCTCGACATCCGTCCAGCCGATGCGCCGCATCTCGGCCGCGGTGCGCGCGGAGCCGAACCACCCCTCGTGCGCATGAGGCCGAACCTTCCCGCGGCGAGCCACGACGCCTGCGACTGAGCGCAGCCTCAGCCGCGTTCCGGGGCGCGCCGGATGGCGAACAGCGGGGAGCCGCACTCCGAGCAGCGGCCCTCCCAGCCGGGCTTGCCGTTGGACAGCGTCACCTCGCGCGCGCCCGCGATGGTGGTCTTCTGCCCGCAGACGCACCAGCCCTGCGGGGCGGGGTCGGGTGACTGCTCGTGCGCCTCGGCCATGCGCGGCAGCGTAAGGGTTCCCCGGCTCAGCCCGCGGTGACCAGGCGCGCGTCGAGCTCGCGCAGGACCGGTGACAGCGGCGTGAAGCACATGACCGAGTCCGGGCCCACGACGAGGGTCACGATCCCCACCGCGCGAACGGTGCCGTCGGGGCGCGGCGCGGTGTAGACCGGGCCGCCGCTGTCGCCCTGTTGGGCGGGGATGGTCGTGCAGCGCACGGTCAGTCCGGCCAGCCGGCTCAGCGCGCGCTCGGCCCCTCGCAGCGAGCGGCGGGCGATCCGCCCGCACAGGTCGGTGCCGCTCGTGCGCCCGCTGAAGCAGACCGCGCGGCCGGCCTGCGGCCGGGCGGTGGCGGCCACCGCCCACGGGGGCATGTCGATGCCGCGGTCGACGACGGCGTTGGACGTGCGCCCGCGCCCCGAGGGGATCGGCACCAGCAAAGCGTCAAGCGGCGCGCGGCGCGTGAGGATCCGCCGCACGGAGCCGAGGACGATGCCGGGAGCGGGCGGCCGGCGCAGCGC
>JACCQW010000286.1 GCA_013813955.1 Solirubrobacterales bacterium | reverse complement strand
CGCTCACGCCGCGACCGTCTCCGCCCGCGGGGGCACCGGCAGGCCGAAGCCGGCCGCGCGGGCGCGCTGCGCCCCGCGGCGGCGCTCCCGCTCGAGGTCGAGCAGGTAGCGGTCGAAGTCGACCTGGATCGTGTGGCGCTTGGAGGCCACGTAGCGCTTGCGCATCGCCTCCTGGTCGGCGCGGATGCCGGCCACCAGCTCGGCGCGCGGGGGCAGGTGGTACTCGCCGCGCAGGTAGTCGGCCAGCCACTGCCCCTGCGCCTCGGCGAGCGGCATGATCGCCCCCAGCGGCTGTAGCAGACCGATGAACGCGACGTTGTCGATGTCCGGATGGAAGACCCGGCGGAACAGCTCGATGTGGTTGTCGGGCGCCGAGACCAGCTCAGCGTCGAAGAACGGGAACGTGATCCGGTAGCCGGTGCAGTAGACGACGAGGTCGGCCTCCACGCGCGTGCCGTCGGCGAACTCCACCTCGCGCGGGTGCAGGCGCGCGATGTTCGGCTTGGGCACCACCGCCCCGTGGGCGATGCGGTCCAGGATGCGCCCGGAGATCGTCGGGTGCGCCTCGCCGATGCCGTGGTCGGGCTTGGGCAGCCCGTAGCGCTCGGGGCGGCCGACGTGCGACCTGATCATCAGCTCGAAGCTCTTCTGAAAGACCTTGAAGGGGGTGCGCGCGTTCGTCGACAGCTGGTCCAGCGGCCGGCCGAAGAGGTACTTGGGGATGATCCAGGCCCCGCGGCGGGCGGCGAGATGGGTCTGCGCCGCGTGGTAGCTGGCGTCGACGGCGATGTCCATCGCGCTGTTGCCGATCCCCAGCACGACGACCTTGCGGCCCGCGAGCTGGTCGGTCTCCTTGTAGTCGTGGGCGTGGATCTGCTCGCCCTCGAAGTCCTCCGCGCCGGGGAAGGCGGGCTCGGGCCAGCGCGCGTCCCAGTGGTGGCCGTTGGCCACGAGCAGCGCGTCGTAGCGGCGCGTCTCGCCGCCGGGGAGCGTCAGCGTCCACGTCTCGTCGCCCTCGCGACCGGCGTGCTTCACGGGGGTGTCGAAGCGGATGCGGTCGCGAAAGCCGAAGTGGTCGACGTAGGCGTCGAAGTACTCGGCGATCTGGCTGTGGTGGGGGAAGTCCGGATAGGACTTCGGCATGGGGAAGTCCGTGTACTCCATGCGGTCGCGCGAGGTGTTGATGTGCAGCGTGCGGTAGGCCGAGGACATGTTGTTGCGGTTGCCGAAGACCCAGTTGCCGCCGACGCTGTCGGATGCCTCGTAGCAGTCGAACTCGATCCCCCGTTCGTGCAGGGCCTTGGCGGCGGCGATGCCGGAACAGCCGGCGCCGATGACGGCGGCGGTGGGCAGCTCAGACATGGGGACGGCGGGCCTCCTGGTGCGCGTGACGGCGGGCGCATCACCCTACGAGAAAGGTGACGCCCCCGTCAAGTTCGCGACGCCCGCGTCGTCCGTCAGATCCCGCGATCGACCCCCGGCGGGCTGCCCGGGCTCGTCAGGTCGCCGCCCCGTGAGCGGCGGACGAGGTACACGCCGGCGGCCGCGAAGGCCAGCGACAGCAGCCAGCCGCCCGCGTTCTGCGCGCCGAGCAGCGCCAGCACGAGGCCCGCGAGAAACGACCCGGCGATCCCGATCCCGATCGTCTGCGGGATCGACATGGGGTCCTTGCCCGGGAGCGCCAGGCGCGCGAGCGCGCCGACGACCAAGCCGTTGAGCAGCAACAGCAGGAGATAGACGAAGAAGTTCATGGTGGGCCAGACTACCGGCGGGCGCGGCGCACTACGCCGGGACTCCCGGACCCACATGCACGGGCGGCCCGTCGGGGCCGCCGTCGGCGTCCTCGAGGTTGCCGGTCGGCACGTCGGCCTCCAGCTCGCCGAGGTGGCGGTCGACCATGCGGGCGCACTGGCGGCCCTCGTTGATCGCCCAGACGATCAGCGACTGGCCACGGCGCGCGTCGCCGGCGGCGAAGACGCCGTCGACCGAGGTCGTGTAGGGGCGCACGGCCTTGGCGTTGCCGCGCTGGTCCTTCGCGACGCCGAGCGCGTCGAGCAGGTCCTGCTCGGGATGCAGGAAGCCCATGGCCAGCAGCACGAGATCGGCCTGCAGCTCGCCCTCGGTGCCGGCCACCGGGGCGAACGGCGGCGCGGCCTCGGCCTCGGCGTGGTGCAGCGCGCGCACGTGCCCGTCGGCGTCGCCGGAGAAGTGGGTGGTCACCACCGAGAAGTCCTGCTCGCCGCGGCCGGCCGTCCTGGCCTCGTCCATCGCGTAGCTGAGGCGGAACTTCTGCGGCCACAGCGGCCACGGGGTGCGCTCGTCGGGGCGGTGGGCGGGCGGCTCGGGCAGCAGCTCGAGCTGGGTGATCGACGCCGCGCCCTCGCGCAGCGAGTTGCCCACGCAGTCCGCGCCGGTGTCGCCGCCGCCGATGACGACGACGTGCTTGCCCGCCGCGGTCAGCCCGAGCGGCGCGGGCGCCGGAACGCCGGTCGGCGTCCCGGTCTGCGTGGCCACCCAGCGGTTGCGGTCATAGAGGTACTCCATCGCGAAGTGCACGCCCTGCAGGTCGCGCCCGTCTACCGGCAGGTCGCGCGGGGCGCGCGAGCCGGTGGCCAGCACGACGGCGTCGAAGCGATCGCGCAGCTCGTCGGCCGTGACGTCCACGCCGACGTCGACGCCGCAGCGCACCTCCACGCCCTCGGCGATCAGCTGCTCGACGCGGCGCTGCACGACGCGCTTCTCGATCTTGAAGTCCGGCACCCCGAAGCGCACCAGGCCGCCGGCGGACTCGTCGCGCTCGAAGAGCACGACCCCATGACCCGCGCGCCGCAGCTGCTGCGCGGCGGCCATGCCCGCCGGCCCCGA
This sequence comes from Solirubrobacterales bacterium, assembly GCA_013813955.1. Taxonomy (GTDB): domain Bacteria; phylum Actinomycetota; class Thermoleophilia; order Solirubrobacterales; family Solirubrobacteraceae; genus CADCVQ01. The sequence goes on along the minus strand of JACCQW010000286.1, from coordinate 13,394 downwards.
GCCGACGACCGCCACGCTGCGCCCCGTCTCGCGCTTGGGCGGCATGGGCGTGACCCAGCCCTCCTCCCACGCGCGGTCGATGATCGAGTTCTCGATCTGCTTGATGGCCACGGCGTCGCCCTCGCGGATCTCCAGCACGCACGCCGCCTCGCACGGCGCCGGGCACAGCCGGCCGGTGAACTCGGGGAAGTTGTTCGTCGCGTGCAGCTGGACGATGGCGTCCTGCCAGCGGTCGCGATAGACGAGGTCGTTCCAGTCGGGGATCAGGTTGCCCAGCGGGCAGCCGTTGTGGCAGAACGGCACGCCGCACTCCATGCAGCGCGCGCCCTGGCCGGCGAGCTCCTCGTCGGAGCGGCGGACGAGGAACTCCTCGTAGTCCTTGATGCGCTGCGTCGCGTCGCGGTAGGGCACGCCCACGCGCTCGATCTTCAGAAACGCCCCCAGCTCGCCCATCGGCTACTCCCCGTCGCCCTCGCGGGTGTGCGGCGCACCGACGACGTCGACCGTCTCGCCGGCGAACTCGTCGGCCCGCGGCGAGCCGCCGGGGTCGGGGCCGGCGGGTGCGGAGCCGTTTGCGGACGCGGCCGCGGCCTCCTCGTCGGCCATCTCGGCGAGGACGCGCTTGTAGTCGGCCGGGAAGACCTTGACGAAGCGCGGCAGCAGCTCGTCGAAGGCCTCGAGCACGCGCCGGGCCAGCGGCGAGCCGGTGCGCTCGGCGTGCTCGGAGACGAGGCTGCGCACCTCGATCGCGTCGCCCTCGTCCAGCGCCTCGAGCTGATCGAGCATCGTCGGGTTGCAGCGCCCGGCGAAAGCGCCGTCCTCGTCGAGCACGAAGGCCAGCCCGCCGCTCATGCCCGCGGCGAAGTTGCGCCCCGTGGGGCCGAGGACGACCACGCGCCCGCCGGTCATGTACTCGCAGCCGTGGTCGCCCACGCCCTCCACCACGGCGCTCGCGCCCGAGTTGCGCACAGCGAAGCGCTCGCCGGCCAGGCCGCGGAAGAACGCCTTGCCGCTCGTCGCGCCGTACAGGACCGTGTTGCCGATGATCACGTTCTCCTCGGCCGGGTAGCTCGCGCCGTCGGGCGGCATCACGGTCAGGGTGCCACCGGACAGGCCCTTGCCCGTGTAGTCGTTGGCGTCGCCGTGCAGCCGGAAGCTCACCCCCGGCGCCAGCCAGCCGCCGAAGGACTGCCCGGCCGAGCCGTGCAGCTCGACCTCGATCGTGTCCGCCGCCAGGCCCTTGGCGCCGTGGGCCGTCGCGATGTGGCTGGAGAGGATCCCGCCGACGCAGCGGTTGACGTTGCGGATCTCGGTCTCGATCGCGACGTGCTCACCACGGTCCAGCGCGGGGCGCGCCCGCTCGACGAGCTCCCAGTCCAGCGCGTCGTCGAGCACCGGCTCCTGGGGGCGCACGCGGTGCAGCGGCGCCCCGTCGGGCAGCTCGGGGCGCAGCAGGATGTTCGTGAGGTCGACCCCGCGAGCCTTCCAGTGGTCGACCGCCGCGTCGGCCTCCAGCAGGTCGCTGCGGCCGATCAGCTCGTCCATGGAGCGTACGCCCAGCGAGGCCATGATCTCGCGCGTCTCCTCGGCCACGAAGAAGAAGAAGTTGATGACGTGCTCGGGTGCGCCCGTGAAGCGCTTGCGCAGCTCGGGATCCTGCGTGGCGATGCCCACCGGGCAGGTGTTCAGGTGGCAGGCGCGCATCATGATGCAGCCCGTGGCGATCAGCGGCGCCGTGGAGAAGCCCATCTCGTCGGCGCCGAGCATCGCGGCGATCGCCACGTCGCGCCCGGTCTTCAGCTGGCCGTCGGTCTGCACGATGATGCGCGAGCGCAGGTCGTTGCGCAGCAGCGTCTGCTGGGTCTCGGCCAGTCCGATCTCCCACGGCACGCCCGCTGCCTGGATCGAGGACAGCGGCGACGCGCCGGTGCCGCCGTCGTGGCCGGAGATCAGCACATGGTCGGCGTTGGCCTTGGCCACGCCGGCGGCGACCGTGCCCACGCCCACCTCGGCGACGAGCTTCACCGACACCTGCCCGCGCGGGTTCGCGCAGCGCAGGTCGTAGATGAGCTGCTTGAGGTCCTCGATCGAGTAGATGTCGTGATGGGGCGGCGGCGAGATCAGGCCCACGCCCGGCGTCGTGTGGCGCACGCCTCCGATGTACCCGTCGACCTTGTGGCCGGGCAGCTGGCCGCCCTCGCCGGGCTTGGCGCCCTGGGCCATCTTGATCTGCAGCTGGTCGGCGTTGACGAGGTAGTGGATCGTGACGCCGAAGCGCCCGGAGGCCACCTGCTTGATCGAGGAGCGGCGGTCGTCGGTGAAGCGAACGGGGTCCTCCCCGCCCTCGCCGGTGTTCGAGCGCCCGCCGAGGCGGTTCATCGCCTGCGCCAGCGTTTCGTGGGCCTCGCGCGAGATCGAGCCCAGGGACATCGCGCCGGTGGCGAAGCGCTTGACGATCTCCTTGGCCGGCTCGACATCCTCCAGCGCCACGGGCTCGACCCCTTCGGTGCGGAACTTCATCAGCCCGCGCAGCGTGGCCCGCCGCGAGGCGTGGTCGTTGACCAGCGCCGCGTACTCGCGGTACTTCTCCTGCGCGTTGCCGTTCGAGGAGCGCACCGCGTGCTGCAGCAGCGCGATCGTGTCGGGGTTCCACATGTGCTGCTCGCCGTCGCGCCGCCAGGCGTAGATCCCGCCGACCGGCAGCAGCCGGTCGTGCGAGCCCGGATATGCCTGCGCATGGCGGTCGAGCGTCTCCTGGGCGAGGACCTCGACGCCGATGCCGCCGATCCGCGACGCGGTGCCGGTGAAGTGGCGCTCGATGATGTCGCGGTCCAGGCCGACGGCCTCGAAGATCTGCGCGCCGCAGTAGGACTGGATCGTGGAGATCCCCATCTTGGAGATCGTCTTGAGCAGGCCCTTGCCGATCGCCTGGACGATGTTGCGCTCCGCGGCGTCGACGTCCTCGATGGCGGGCACGCGCCCGCCGGCGACCATGTCGCCCACGGTGTCGAACAGCAGGTAGGGGTTGATCGCGCTGCAGCCGTAGCCGATCAGCGTGGCCATGTGGTGCACCTCGCGCGGCTCGCCGGACTCCAGGACGAGGCCGGTGCGCAGGCGCGTGCCCCCGCGCACGAGGTGGTTGTGCACGGCGGCGACGGCCAGCAGCGACGGGATCGCGACGCGGCGCGGGCCGAGCTGGCGGTCCGACAGGATCAGGATGTTCACGCCGGCGGCGACCGCGTCGTGGGCCTCGTCGCACAGGCGCGCCAGCCGCGCGCGCATCGCCCGGGGCCCGTTCTCGACGGGCCACGTGATGTCGATGGTGTGCGCGCGGAAGACCTCGTCGTGGACCTTGCGGAGCGTCTCGAGCTCGTGGTTGCGCAGGATCGGCTGGTCCATGACCAGCTGGTGGGCGTGCTCGGGCGACTCGGAGAGCAGGTTGCGCTCCGCGCCTACGCCCGCGCCCAGCGACATGACGATGTTCTCGCGGATCGAGTCGATCGGCGGGTTGGTCACCTGCGCGAAGAGCTGCTTGAAGTAGCTGAACAGCGGCGGGCGGCGGTCCGACAGCACGGCGAGCGCGTTGTCGTTGCCCATCGAGCCGATCGGCTCGGCGCCGGTGGAGGCCATCGGCGCGATCAGCACGCGCTCGTCCTCCTGGGTGTAGCCGAAGGCCAGCTGGCGCAGCCGCGTGGGCTGCACGCCGGTCATCGTCACGTGCGCCTGGGCGAGGTCGTCGAAGTGGACGGTGTTCTCGTCGTACCAGCGGCCGTAGGGCTGGCGCGTGGCGACCTCGCGCTTGACCTCCTCGTCGGCGACGATGCGGTGGCGCTCGAGGTCGACCAGGAACAGCTTGCCGGGCTGTAGGCGCCCCAGCCGCTTGACATCCTCGGGCGCGATCGGCAGCAGCCCGGCCTCCGAGCCGAGCACGACCATCCCGTCCTTGGTCTCCACCCAGCGCCCGGGACGCAGGCCGTTGCGGTCCAGGGTAGCGCCGATGACGCTGCCGTCGGTGAAGGCGACCGCCGCCGGGCCGTCCCAGGGCTCCATCAGGCAGGAGTGGAAGGCATAGAAGCCCTTGAGGTGATCGGGGAGGTCGTCGCGGTCGGCGTAGGCCTCGGGGATCATCATCATCACCGCGTGCGGCAGCGAGCGCCCGGCGAGCATCAGCAGCTCGAGCACGTTGTCGAAGGTCGCGGAGTCAGAGTTGCCAGGGGTGACGATCGGCATGACCTTCTGCAGGTCCAGCCCGAACAGCTCGGAGGCCAGCTGGGACTCGCGCGCGCGCATCCAGTTGACGTTGCCCATCAGCGTGTTGATCTCGCCGTTGTGGGCGATCACGCGGTAGGGGTGCGCGAGCGGCCAGCTCGGGAACGTGTTCGTCGAGAAGCGCGAGTGCACGAGCGCCATCGCGCTGGCCATCCGCTCGTCGACCAGGTCCACGAAGAAGCCGCGCACCTGGTCGGGGACGAGCATCCCCTTGTAGACGATCGTGCGCGAGGAGAAGGAGGCGACGTAGAGGTCCGGCCCGGCGGCCAGCTCGCATATGCGCCGGATGACGTAGAGCTTGCGCTCGAAGGCGTCCTGATCGTCGTCGTAGCCGGCGCCGGCCTCCACGAACAGCTGGCGCATGACCGGCCGCGTGGCGTCGGCGGTCTCGCCGACGTGGGCGGTGTCGACCGGCACGTCGCGCCAGCCGAGCACGCGCTGGCCCTCGATGCGGGCGTTGAGCTCGAGCAGGGCCTCGAGCTTCGCGCGCCGGGCGGGGTCGTGGGGCAGAAAGCAGACCGCGACCGCGTAGCGCCCGGGCGCGGGCAGCTCGAAGTCGAGCACGCCGCGGAAGAACTCGTGCGGCATCTGCAGCAGCATCCCCGCGCCGTCGCCCGTGCGCGAGTCGGCCCCGGTGGCCCCGCGATGCTCGAGGTTCTCGACCGCCTGCAGCCCCTTCTCCACGACGTCGTGGGTCGCGCGGTTGTCCAGCCGCGCGACGAGCGCGACACCGCACGCGTCGTGCTCGAACCGAGGGTCGTAGAGGCCGGCGGCCTTGGGCGGCGGGGTCTGCGGGGTCATGGAGTGCCTCCGAACGACGGATGCGGGCACCGTGAGGCGGACGCAGAAGGGTAGCAACGGAGGCGGATCCGGCCCATTTGGTTTCGGGGGACCGCCACCGGGTACCCGCCCCATGCGGACCTCGGTTCGCCCACCGTCACGTCAAGCACCCAGCCGGACCCTGCCCCGGACGGCGTGACGACCTCCCCCACATGCGTCGGGACGCTTGTCTAGAGCGTCCCGACGTCTTTCACGGCCCGCCGCCCGCCGGTGGGCAGACTAGAGTGAAACTCGGGGACGCTGGGCACCATGGCCTTGACGGTCCGGAAACCTGCGGTGCAAGCCAATGTGTCTGCGTCTGACCCCCGAAGAGGTGACCCCCACGCCCGACCTCGAGCTCAAACTGCCCGCCCGCGCGGAGAACGTGGCGGTCGTGCGCCACGCGTTCGGCGGTCTGGGTGAGGCGTTCGATGTCGACGAAGGCACGATGTCGGACATCAAGCTCGCGGTTACGGAGGCGTGCACGAACGTCGTCATCCACGCCTACGACGACGGTGACGGCGAGGGACCGCTCGAGGTCGATGCCAGCGTGGACGACCACAGGCTGACCATCGTGGTCCGCGACCGGGGCCGCGGGATCGTCCCCCGGCCCGACTCCCCGGGGCTGGGGCTCGGGCTGCCGCTCATCGCCACGCTCGCCGAGTCGCTCGAACTGGGCAAGGACGACGGGGACCACACGGAGGTTCGCATGACCTTCCGGCTGAACGAGGGCGACGAGGCGGGGGCGTGAGCGAGGACGTCGCGCTCCAGCGCAACGAGGCGCTGCTGACCGTGTGCGTCGGCCCGCTCATGGCACCGGTGCTCACACGGGTGGTCGGCATGCTCGCGGCCCGCGCCCGATGCCCGATCGACCGGCTCGACGACGCGCTGCTGATCGCCGACGCCGTCGCCGCCAACGCCACCGCGTCGGCGATCGACGGTCGCATCGCCGTGCGCGTGACGGCCGAGCTGGGCTCGCTGGAGCTGCACGTGGGCCCGCTGCGCCCGCGCGGCGCGAGCGACCTCGTGGCGGCGGCCGAGCTGCCCGGCGTCGGCAACGTGCTCGAGCGCGTGGCCGACGAGGTGACACCGGAGATCGCGGATGACGGCGAGGACGAGCACCTGCGGATCCGGCTGGGCTTCCCCGGATGAGCCCGGCCACGATGCGGCGGCCCCCGCCGCCGATTGACACAATGGAGCCGGATGCCGCCTGAGTTCGCCGTCACCGAGGAGCCGATCGACGCCGAGCGCCACGTCGTCGCGGTCCGCGGCGAGATCGACCTCTTCACCGCCCCGGAGCTCAAGCAGGTCCTCGCCGAGTCGATCGAGGGCGGGCGCAACCGGATCGTCGTCGACCTGACCGAGACGACGTTCCTGGACTCCACGGCGCTCGGCGTGCTGATCGGCGCGGTCAAGCGCCTGCGCTTCCACGACGGGGCGCTGGCCATCGTCAACGTCGACGAGAACATCGCCAAGACCTTCGAGATCACCGGGCTGGACCAGATCTTCACCATCCTCGCCACGCGCGAGGAGGCGGTCAGCGCCGTCGCCGGCGCGACCCACTGACGGGCGATCGCCTCGTCAGTCGAGGAGGTCGAGCACCGCCTTCTCGGCGGGTCCCTGGATCGCGGTCGCCTCCGGATCGGCGGCGATCTCCCCGAGGGTGTCGCGAATAGTCCTGCCGTCGCGGAAGCGGTCGAACACGCGCGGGTCGATGTAGGACGAGCGCGCCACCGCCGGGGTGTTGCCGAGGTTCGCCGCGACCTGCTTGATGGCCCACGTGATCGCCCGCTTGCGGGCGCCCTTGCTCCTGACCTCCGGCGCGATGACCGCGAGCGACACCGCGGCGAGCACGGTCGCCGCCCAGGTGCGGAAGTCCTTGGCCGAGACCTCGAGGCCGGTGGTGTCCTTCAGGTAGGCGTTGATGTCCGGTGAGCGCACGTCCTGCCAGCGTCGGCCCTCCTTGTAGGCCAGCAGCTCGGGCCCACCGCCGCGGCGGCGCTTGAGCGCGAGCACCGTCTGCGCCACCTCGGCGTCGACGACGGCCTGGCGGCGCTGCTTGCCCGACTTGGCCGGGTAGTCGAAGACGATCGTCTCGCCGTGCAGCGTCACGTGGTCCTTGCGCATCGTGGCCAGGCCGTAGCTCTCGTTCTGCGCCGCGTAGTCCTCGGAGCCGATGCGGAAGAACCCGACGTCCAGCAGGCGCGCGGCGCAGGCGAGGACGTGCTCACGACCCAGGTCGTCGCGGGCGAGGTCGGCCGCGACCTGCTCGCGCAGCGCCGGCAGCGCCCGGGCGAAGGTGAGCATGTCGTCGAACTTGGCCTGGTCGCGGCGCTCGCGCCAGCGCGGGTGGTACAGGTACTGCTTGCGGCCGCGCTCATCGACGCCGGTGGCCTGGATGTGGCCGCCCGGGTACGGACAGATCCAGACGTCCTTCCAGGCCGGCGGTATGACCAGCTCCGCGATGCGCGTGAGGACCTCGGCGTCCTGCAGGCGCTCGCCTCCGTCGTCGAGGTAGGTGAAGCCGCGCCCGTGGCGGCGCCGGGCCAGCCCGGGCCCGGTGCAGTCCGCTCGGCGCAGGCGGGGCGTGCTCAGGACTTCGACTTGGAGGTCGCGGCCTTCTTGCGGGCCGGGGCCTTCTTCGCGGCCGGCTTCTTGGCCGGGGTCTTCTTGGCCGGGGCCTTCTTGCGCGCCGCGGGCTTCTTGGCGGGCGCGCCCCCGTCCGCGTCGCCGCCGCCGTCGCGCGCGCGGACCGCGTCGAGGCTGGCCTTCAGCGCCGACATCAGGTCGGGCGCCGGCGTGGAGTCCTCCTCGACGGTGGGCTGCACGGCGATCTCCTCGCCCTGTGCCTTGCGCTCGACGAGGTCGAGCACCTCATCGCGGTAGGTGTCGCTGTACTTCTCGGGCTCGAAGGCGGCGGCCAGCGAGTCGACGAGCTGCTTGGCGATGTCGATCTCGCGCTTGGTGGTCTTGATCTCGTCGGGGTCGGGCACCTCATCGAGCCTGGTCGCGTCGACGACCTCGTCGGCGAAGACCATCGTCGCCATCGCGAGCACGTCGCCCATCGGACGGATCGCGACGAGCTGCTCCTTGGAGCGGATGACCACTTTGGCGATCGCGACGCGCTCGGTGTCGCGCATCGCCTCCAGCAGCAGCCGGTAGGGCTTGGCGCCGCCCGGTCCGGGAGCGAGGTAGTAGGGGTGGTCGTAGAAGATCGGGTCGATCTCGTCCAGGGCGACGAAGTCCTCGATGTCGATGGTGCGGGTCTTCTTGGGGTCCAGCGCCTCGAGCTCACCAGGCTCGACGACCACGTAGCGGTCGGGCGAGAGCTCGTAGCCCTTGACGATGTCCTCGTAGGCGACCTCGTCGCCGGTCGACGGATCCACGCGCTTCTGCTGGATGCGCACACCGGTCTTGGAGTTGAGCTGATGGAAGCGCACCGTCTTGCGCTGGACGGCGGAATAGAGCTTCACGGGGACGGTCACCAGCCCGAAGCTGATGGCGCCGGTCCAGATCGACCTGGGCATGGGCAGAGTATGCCCCGTGCTCATCCCCGGTGGACGCACGCACGGGACGTTGCACGCCCTCCGGTGCGCCAGCCATGGCACCCGAGGTCCTCGAACGGGGGATGCGGGGTAGCACCGTGGGGCTACCACTCACACAGGAGGCATTGATGACCGTTCGCAACGCGGCGCAGGGGATCCTGGCCGACGAGCGCTCCGAGCAGCGCGAGGAGATCGTCGAGCTGCTCAAGAAGGCGTACTGGATGGAGCTCGAGACGGTGATGTCCTACATCGCCAACTCGATCAACCCCGACGGAGTGCGCGCGCAGGAGATCGTCGAGTCACTGAACACCGACATCCAGGAGGAGCTCGGCCACGCGCAGCAGTTCGCCGCGCGCATCAAGGAGCTCTACGGCGTCGTGCCCGGCTCCCTGGAGTTCACCGCGGAGCAGTCCTACCTGCAGCCGCCGGAGCACCAGACCGACATCGTCCACGTCATCAAGGGCGTGATCGAGGCTGAGACCGGCGCGATCGAGCACTACAACCACCTGATCGAGATCACCGAGGGAGTCGACCCCGTCACCAACGACATGATCATCGCGATCCTGCGCGACGAGGAGGGCCACCGGCGGCTGTTCGAGGGCTACCTGCGCGAGTACGAGGCCGAGGGCCTGGCGTAGCGGGCTACTCCGTCTGGGGCAGGGCCGGAGGCTCGATCGGGGCCTCGCGGTCCGGATCGACCTCCGGCACGGACGGCGGCTGCGGCGACCCGGGGGGCCCGCCCGGAGGGGCGGGCTCCGGGTCGGGGACGGTCGGCGCCTCCGGCACCACCGGGGTCGGCGCCTCTCCGGGCGCCGGGACCTCCAGCCGCGCGGAGGCCGGGGTCATCACGTGCGGCGCTCCAGGTTCGAGACCTCCTCGGCCTTGGCGTCGGCCGTCTCCTGCGTCTGGGCCAGCTCGTCCTTCGCCTCGCCCTTGCGCTCCTCGTCGCGGCCTTGGCGGCGCAGTGAGGAGTCGCCAGCGAGATCGCCCGCGGCCTTCTTGGCGCGGCCGGTGATCTTGTCCATGAGGCCCATGATGAGCTCCGTTCGTCGGGTACCTCCCCGCGCTACCCGAAGGGGGTGTCGGCCAACCCGTCGCGCAGGTCCACGATCGAGTCGAAGACCGCGCTCGCGCCGGCCTCACGCAGCTCGTCGACGCCGAAGCCGCCCGTGCGCACCGCGATCGTCTGCACCTTGGCGCGCCGGGCCGCCTCGCAGTCCCAGGTCGAGTCGCCGACCATCACCGCCGGCTTGCCGCCCGCCTTCTGGAGCGCCACGGTGACGAGGTCGGGCGCGGGCTTGGTGGACTGCACGTCCCCGGCGTCCGTCCAGCCGTCGGCCAGGTCGCGCGCGTCGAGCAGGTCGAGGTAGTGCGCGAGCTCCTCGGGCTTGGCGGAGGAGGCGAGGATCACCGCGCTCCCGCGCGCCTTGAGATCCTCGATCAGCCCGCGCGCGCCGTCCAGCGGCTGCACCTCGCCGATGAGCTGTGAGTACAGGGCCTTCTCGGCGTCCCTGACGGCCTCTCCCTGCTCGGCCTCGAAGCCCTCGCCGACGAGGTGGGCGACGAGGTGGTCGCCGCCCATCCCGATCGCGCGGTGCACCCGCCAGACGGGCACGGTCATGCCGTGCAGGCGCAGCGCGCGGTACCACGCGATCGCGTGCTGGTAGTTGGAGTCGACGAGCGTGCCGTCGACGTCGAGGATCGCCGCGGGAGCGCCCATCAGGCGGCGAGGTCGCCGGAGGTCGCGGCAGCGCGCAGGCGGGTGATCGCCTGGCGGATGAGCCGCGAGACCTGCATCTGGCTGACGCCGATGACAGCGCCGATCTCGGCCTGGGTCATGTCCTCCTCGAAGCGCAGGCGCAGCACCTCGCGCTCGCGCGGGGAAAGCGTCGCCAGGAGGCGCCCGAGCGTGGCCCGGTGCTCCGCGAGGTCGAAGCCCTCCTCGTCGGCGCCGATCGACTCGCCGAGCGTGTTGGCGTCCTCCTCGCCCCCGCGCGGGGTCTCCAGCGAGGTGGCCCGATAGGCGCCGCCGGCCTGCAGCGCCTCCAGCACGGCCTCCTCCCCGGCGCCTACGACCGCGACGATCTCCGGCACGGACGGCTGGCGGTGCAGGTCGACCGACAGGCGCGTCACGGCCGCGTCGACCTTCAGCGCGAGCTCCTGCAGGTCGCGTGGCACGCGCACCGACCACGTGCGATCGCGGAAGTGGCGCTTGATCTCCCCCAGGATCGTGGGCACGGCGTAGGAGGAGAACGCGACCTCGCGCTCGAGGTCGAAGCGATCGATGGCCTTGATCAGGCCCAGCGAAGCGACCTGCACGAGATCGTCGAGAGGCTCCTCGCCGCGCTGGTAGCGGCGCGCGAGCTGGCGGGCGAGCGGCAGGAAGCGCTCGACGAGCGCGTCGCGGATGTGCGGCTCACGGTCGCGCAGGTAGCGCTCGAACAGCGCGCGGTCCTCGCGCATGCGCTCGTGCGTGCCGCCGGGGTCGCGAGCGGGCCCCTGGGTGTTCATCGCCGGCACCGCGCCACGCGGGGGGACGGACCTGAGCTGTCTCGGCGGAGCATGCACTCGCACGACCTTCCCCTTACGAGAGGACGCCGAGGTCTGGGGCGCGAAGGAGGTACGGCGGGTGACTGGACCGGACCGGTGCGGCATGATACCAGTGCAGACCGGACGGACGACCAGTGGGGGGATCACGGGTGGCAACGGATGCTGAGGACAGGGGAGGTCTGACGGTGCTGCTCGCCGACGAGGACGAGCAGGCGCTGCGCGCCACCGATGCCGTGCTCACGGGGCTGGGCCACGAGGTCGCGGCCTACGCGATCAGCGTCGGCGAGGCGGCGCAGCGGATCGCCCACGAGGACCCCGATGTCGCGATCGTCGTCGTGCACGACGACGACGACCACGCGCTCGACCTGATCGACGAGATCGGCGAGTACTCGCGCGGGCCGGTCATCGCGCTCGGGGGCGGCGACGAGCCGGAGTTCACCCGCCGCGCCGCCGATCGCGGGGTCTACGCGTTCGCCCGGGGTGACTCCCCCGAGGAGGTGCAGGGCGCCATCGACGTCGCGCTGAGGCGCCACGCGGAGCTCTCCAAGCTCGCCGAGCAGGTCGAGCAGCTCGAGAGCGCGCTGGAGGGCCGCACGCTGATCGAGCGGGCCAAGGGGATCCTCATGGAGCGTCACGGCACCGATGAGCGCCGGGCCTTCCAGCTGCTGCGTGAGCACGCCCGCGGGCGCAACCGCAAGGTGGTCGACGTCGCCCGGTCCGTCGGCGAGGGACACGGGCTGCTGCCCAAGGCCGAGGGCGCCGCCGAGCCCGTCGATTAGCTCGATTGCGCGCGGGGGACGCTACGCGGATGCTGCCGACGGCCAAGCGGGCGCTGCAGAAGTTCCTGGCCGACGGCATGACCGACCACGCCGCGAGCCTGACGTACTTCCTGATGATGTCGCTGTTCCCCGCCCTGCTGGTGGGCGTGTCGCTGCTCGGCCTGCTCGGCGACCATTCGCTGGTCACAGACGCGGTGCGCTACGCCCGTGAGAACGGCGCGCCGCCGGAGGTGACCGAGGCGCTGGACGCCTCGCTGCGCGGGACGATCGAGAGCGCCGGCGGCGCGGTGAGCGTCGCGCTCGTGATCGGCATCGCTGTCGCGCTGTACGGCGCCGCGGGCGCCTTCGGCGGCGCGGGTCGCGCGCTCAACGCCGTCTACGGGGTCGAGGAGGGGCGCAGCTTCGTGCGTCGCAAGCTCAGCGACCTCGGCTGCACGGTGGTGGTCATCGCGCTCGCGGCGATCGCGCTCGTCTGCGTCTTCCTGGGCGGCGGCCTGGCCGACGACCTGTTCGGGACGATCGGCCTGGGCGACACGGCGGCCGGGATCTGGCGCGTGGCGCGCTGGGCGGCGGCGATCGGAGCGGTGCTGGCCATCTACGCGGTCGCCTACGCGTGGGCACCGGACATCGAGCCGCGCAAGCTGCGCTGGATCTCACCGGGGGCGCTCACCGGGGTGCTGATCTGGATCCTCGCCTCGGCCGGCTTCTTTCTCTACGTGGCGAACTTCGGCTCCTACGGGGCGACCTACGGCGCGTTCGCGGGCGCCGTGATCCTCCTGCTGTGGCTGTACCTGTCGAACATCGCCTTCCTGTTCGGCGCGGAGCTCAACGCCGAGCTCGAGCGCGCCGAGATCGCCGGCCGCGGAGGCCCGCCGCCGCCCAGCCCGCCGCCCTCGCCCGCGCACCCCGCCCCGCCGGGCAGCGCTCCGGAGCCGGCTCGCCAGAGCTAGCCGGGGCTCGCGCGCAGCGTCATCTCCTCCGGGTGCGAGCACAGGGCGCGCCGCCCTGGGCAGGTGAGGCACAGGTCGCGGTGCGGGCGATCGGTGACCGGGTAGCAGCCGCCCAGCGGGCCTGCGGCCAGCACGCGCACCTGATCCTCCAGGCGCCCGGCGCCGGCCGCCGCGAAGGCCGCGAGCACCGGCTGCTCGGGACGCTCGAGGAACGCGTAGGCGACGTCGACGCGCTCGGCGCCGGCGCGCAGCACCGCGAGCGCGTAGACACGCTGCTGGACGGCGTAGTGCGCGGCCACGTAGGCCTCGAGGTCCGTGCCGGGCTCGACGCGGTCGGTCTTGTAGTCGACGACGAGCCGCACGCCGGCGGGCTCCTCGGCCAGGACGTCGACAATCCCCGTGAGCAGCGTGCCGTCCAGCGCGAAGGCGAAGCCGTGCTCGCGGCGCACGGCGCTCGCCCGGGCCAGGCGCGCGCGCAGCGG
>JACCQW010000285.1 GCA_013813955.1 Solirubrobacterales bacterium | reverse complement strand
ATCCCAGCCCAGCCGCGCAGCCGCGATGGCCAGGACGCCCGAGCCGCACCCGAGGTCGACCGCCGCGCCGCCGGGCTCGAGCTCGAGCAGCAGCTCGAGGCACAGCCGCGTCGTGTCGTGCGCGCCGGTCCCGAACGCCTGGCCCGGGTCCACCACGATGTCGTGCACGCCGGGATCCTGAGGAGGGTCGGCCCACGGCGGGCGCACGTGCAGCCGACCGCCGATCGTGACCGGGCGGTGGAAGTCGCGCCAGCGCTGCGGCCAGTCGTCTGCGACCTCCGTGGTTGTGATCTCCACGAGCGCCTCCCCGGCCGCGGCGCGCAGGTCGGGCAGCGCGGGAAGCTCGCCCGCCGCGCCGTAGACGGCGTATTCGATGGTGGCGCCGCGATCGATCTCCTCCACCCCGCCGGGCGCCAGCTCGAGCAGCTCGGCCAGCGCCACCTCGGCGTCGGCGCGCTCCACCCGCAGCGCCAGGCGGATCACACGCGCAGCGTGCGCTTGAGCTTGGAGAACATCGACTCGTCCGAGCGCAGGTTCTCCTCGGTGATCGAGCCCGCCAGCTGTTCGAGCAGGTCGCGCTGCTCGCCGGAGAGATGGCGCGGGATCACGACGTTGACGATGACCCGCAGGTCGCCGCGGCGCCCGGACCGGCGCAGCACGGGCATGCCGCGCCCGCGCAGGTTGATGGTCTCCCCGGGCTGGGTGCCCGCCTTGACCTCGACCTCCGCCGGCCCCTCCAGCGTGGGCACCTCGAGGGTCGCGCCCAGCGCGGCCAGCGGCGCGGGCACGTCGAGCACGGCGACGAGGTCGTCCTCGTCGCGGATGAAGCTCTCGTGGCGGCGCACGGAGATCAGCACGTACAGGTCGCCCGCCGGTGCGCCCGCCTCGCCGGCGTGGCCCCGGCCGTCGATGCGGATGCGCTGGCCGTCGGCGATGCCGGCAGGGACATCGACGCGCAGCGTCCGCGTGACCACCTCGCGCCCACGCCCCTCGCAGCGCTCGCACGGGCGCTCGGGGATCTTGCCCTCGCCGCCGCAGACGTCGCAGGCCACGGTCCGCGCGACCTGGCCGAACGGGGTGCGGCTGACCGCCTGCAGCATCCCGTTGCCGGCGCAGCGCTCGCAGGTGGCGATCGGCGTCCCCGGCTCGGCGCCGTTGCCGTGACAGCGCTCGCAGCGGTCGACCGCCTCCAGGCTGACATCGAGCGACGCGCCCTCGGCGGCCTGCTCGAGGTCGATCTCCAGGGACACCGACGCGTCCTGACCGGGCCGCGGGCCCCCACGGGCGCCCCCGCCACCGAAGAACGCGTCGAACAGGTCGCTGATCGAGCCGAAGCCCTCGAAGTTCGGGCTGCGCCCACCGCTGCGCAGGCCTTCGTGGCCGTAGCGGTCGTAGATCTGGCGGCGCTCGGCGTCGGAGAGGATCTCGTAGGCCTCCGCGGCCTCCTTGAACTTCTCCTCGGCCTGGGGGTCGTGCGCATTGACGTCGGGGTGCAGCTCGCGTGCGAGCTTGCGGAAGGCCTTCTTGATCTGGCTCTCGTCGGCGTCGCGGCCGACGCCGAGCACCTCGTATGCGTCGCGGGCCATGGCCTACGCTTCGTAGACGTCTTCGACGAACCGCGAGAGCTGGTGCGCCGCCTCGCGCACGACGCCGATCGTCGCCGCGTAGTCCATGGCGACCGGGCCGATGAGCGACACGGTGCCCAGTGGCCGCAGGGGAAGCCCGTAGCCGGAGGAGACCATCGCCAGCGACCGCAGCGCGGGCGTCTCGTTCTCGGCGCCGATGCGCACGAGCACGTCACGCTCGCCGATCGCCGTGCGCAGCATCTCCAGCAGGGTCACGCGCCGCTCGAGCATGTGCATCAGGTCGTTGATCTGCGACAGGTCCTGGAAGCGGTGCTCGGAGAGCAGGCGCCCCGCCCCGTCGACGTACAGCGAGTCCTCGGCGGTCGCCGCCAGCTCGGTGAACGCGGGGCCCAGGCGGTCGAGGAACGCGCGCTCGGTGGGCGGCAGCGTCGGGTCCGCCAGGGGCTTGTGCAGCATGCGCGCGCCGAGCCCCAGGCCGACGAGCTCCTCGTTGAGATACGCCGCCGCCCACGCCGCCAGACCGCTGTCGACCGGCTCGTGGAAGGTCAGCACCCGCTTGGAGACCCCGCCCGTCGACGTGATGACGACGACCATGAGGATCTGAGGCTGCAGCGCCAGGACCTCGATGTGGCGGATCGTCGCGGTGTCCAGCGGCGGTGCGGAGACGATCGCCAGCAGGTTGGTGACCTGCGAGAGCGTCTCGGTGGTCGCGCGCATCGCCTCGTCGACCTCGCGGCGGGTCAGCGACAGCTCAAGCGTGCGCCCGCCCGTCGGGGCCGGCAGCAGCCGGTCTACGAAGTAGCGGTAGCCCGCATCGGTCGGCACG
This sequence comes from Solirubrobacterales bacterium, assembly GCA_013813955.1. Taxonomy (GTDB): domain Bacteria; phylum Actinomycetota; class Thermoleophilia; order Solirubrobacterales; family Solirubrobacteraceae; genus CADCVQ01. Next base: position 4,213 of record JACCQW010000285.1, on the reverse strand, counting down.
CGACCCGCCGAGGTGTGCGGATGCGCGAGCAGGCCGTGCTCCTCGAGCAGCGCGAGCTCGTTACGCACCGTCGACGGGCCGGCCTGCAGCTCGGGGTCGGCGGCAAGCGTCTTGGATCCCACGGGCTGCTCGGTCGCCTGGTGGGCGATTACGACCTTGCGCAGGATGTCCTCTTGGCGCGGCGTGAGCATCCCCGGATTGTACGAGCGCGCCCGGCAGGCCCGGGGCGTAGCGTCCAGGCGGTGGGCGAGGACGGCCCCAGGCGGGCAACCCGGCTGGAGGTCGTGAGCGCGTGGCTGCGGATCTGGCGCCGGCGGGCGGACCGGATCAGTCGACGAGGAGCTCGGCCTCGGCGTTGCGGATGATCGCCTTGCCGGCCTGCTCGGCGGTCGTCTCCACGAGCGCGACGCCGTCGGCGACCTCGCGCACCGTGCCCGTCACGGTCAGCTCGTGCTCGGGCAGCCCCATCCCGCGGAACTGCACGCTCAGGCGCCGCAGCGCGTGCGGGCCTCCGGCCGCGTCGGTCTGCGCCCGTGCGACCTGGGCCATCGAGTACAGGCCGTGCAGGATGCGCCCGGGCAGGCCGACCTGCCTGGCGAAGTCCTCGTCGATGTGGATCGGGTTGAAGTCCCCCGACGCGCCCGCGTAGCGGACGGTCAGGTACTTGTCCGGCGTGACCTTCAGCACATCGAGCTCGTCGCCGGGCCGCATCCTCATCCTCCCCGCACGATGTTCGTCCATGTCCCCACGCACACGGTCTCGTCGCGCTGGTTGCGCGACACCGACTCGAAGACGAAGAAGCCCTTGCCCGCACGCTCGGCGACGTCCTTGACCGTCACCGCGGTGGAGACCTCGTCGCCCGCGACCACGAGCGGCCCCCAGCGGAACTCCTGGCCGCCATGGACCATGCGGGCGAAGTCGATGCCCACCTCCGGGTCGAACAGCGCGGGCATGACGGCCTGCGAGCTGTAGACGACAGCGAACATGGGCGGCGCCACGACGTCGTCGTAGCCAGCGGCCCGCGCCGCCTCGGGATCGAGGTACAGCGGGTTGACCTCCCCCACCGCCAGCGCGTACTCCCTGACCTTCTCGCGGCCCACCGCGTAGCTCGTGGCGGGGTAGGTCTTGCCGATGCAGCCGCTGTTGACGCTCATCGCCGCGAAAGCTACACCGCGGCCGGGGCAGCCCGCGCCCCGGTGCGCCCGACGCCCGTGCGCTGCGTCGCGACAACGCAGGCCAGCACCGCCAGCGCGGCGGCGACGGTGCCGACGCCCACCGACTCGCCGAGCAGCAGGGCGGCCCAGCCGAGCGTGAGCACGGGCTGCGCGAGCTGCACCTGGCCCACGCGCGCGACCCCCCCGAGCGCCAGGCCCGCGTACCAGGCGAAGAACCCCAGGAACATCGACACGAGCGAGACGTAGGCGAAGCCGGCCCAGGCGTCCGCGCCCCCGTGCAGGTCGCCGGTCGCGCCGGCCGCGACCGCCAGCGGCGCCATGACCGGGGCGGACAGGACGAGCGCCCAGCAGATCGTGCGCCAGCCGCCGAGGTCGCGGGCCAGCGCTCCGCCCTCGGCGTAGCCCAGGCCGCCGAGGATCACGGCCAGCAGCAGCAGGGCGTCGGAGGCCTGCGGACCACCCGCCCCCTGCGCGGCCGCGAAGACGAGCACGGCGACCAGCCCCGCGATGCTCGCCAACCAGAAGCGCGGCGTCGGGCGCTCGCTCGCGCGGGCGACCGCGAACAGCGCCGTGGCGATCGGCAACAGGCCGACGATCACCGCGCTGTGCGCGCTCGTGCGCGACTGCAGCGCCAGGGATGAGAACAGCGGGAAACCGACGACCACGCCCACGCCCACGATCGCCAGCGACCGCGCCTGGCGCGCGGTGGGCCGCGGGGAGCGGGTGGCGGCGAGCACGATGGCGGCCAGCAGCGCGGCGACCAGCGCCCGGCCGAAGGCGACGAACCATGCGTCGAGCTCGACGACCGCGAGGCGGGTCATCGGCAGCGAGAGGCTGAAGGCGACAACCCCGGTCGACCCGAGGAGGGCGCCGCGGAGGGCATCACCGGCCTGGCGCGAGCCACGCGCGCCGTCCCGTCCCACCCGCCGGATCACTCCTCCGCGCGCGCGAAGCCGCGCCGGCGGCGACAGAGCACGCAGAGCACCCGGGCGTCCTCGTGGCGCTCCGCGTCGTGGTCGAGGTACTCGTGGCGGCGCTCGCCGGCGAACCAGATGTGGCCGCAGTCCTCGCAGGGCCGCGTGTTCGGGTGCGGCCAGTCGGCCGGGTGGCGGGCGTCGTCCTCGCTCATCGGCTCGAGCCCGCCCGCGCGGCGCCCTGGCGGGCGGAGAGGTCGCCGCTGGCCACCTTGAAGGCGATCGTGTCGATGTAGTCGCGACGCCCGTCGCGCGTGCGCTTGGACGCCTGCGCCGGGGTGACGGCGAGGTCGGCCAGGTCGCGCGCGGTCTGCGGGTCGAAGCAGCGCGCGTCGAGCCACAGCGCGGTCTCCTCGTCGTCGAAGCCGGCGGTGGACCAGGCCCGGGCGGCCACGGAGGGGTCCTCGCCGCGGTCGGCCAGCTCGCCGTAGCGGCTGATGGTCTCCACGCTCGTTCGGGACCCTGACCAGTGCATCGTGCCTCCCTCGTGTCCCCTAGATGATGACCGGCACGGAACCGCCGTCGGCCGACCAGGCCGCACCGGTCACGGTGCCCGCATGCACCGAGCACAGAAACGCGATGACCGCGGCGATCTCCTCGGGCTCGGCGAAGCGCCCGAGCGGGACCTTCGCGCGCTGCGCGTCCAGCGCCTCCTCGGGCGAGATGCCCCGCGCCGCGGCGGTCTGCTCCGCCAGCCCGCCGGGCGCCATCCACAGCGGCGAGGAGACCGGCCCGGGCGCGACGGCGTTGACGAGCACGCCGTCGGCGGCGTGGCGGTCGGCGAACACGCGCGAGAGCGAGAGCTGCGCGGCCTTGGTCACCGAGTAGGCGGCGTTGGTCAGCGACGGGCGCTTGCCCGCCGACGAGCAGACGTTGACGATCCGCCCCCCTCCGCCCCGCGCCATGAGCGGCGCCGCCGCGCGCATCAGGCGCATAGGCCCCATCACGTGCAGCTCCCACTGAGCCTGCCAGTCGGCGTCGGTCAGCTCCTCCAGCGGCCGGGCGAAGCTCGTGCCGGCGTTGTTGACGAGCACGTCCACCGCGCCGAGCTGCTCGGCGCAGCAGCGCACGATCAGCTCGTCCTCGGGCGGGCTCGTTACGTCGGCGGCCAGGAAGTCGCCGCCGCACTCCGCGCTGACCCGCTCGAGCTCGGCGGCGTCGCGCCCGACGAACAGCACCCGTGCGCCCTCGGCGCACAGCAGCCGCGCTGTCGCCAGCCCGATGCCGCGCGTCGCACCGGTGACGATGCAGGCCTTGCCGTCGAGCCCGAGTTCCATGCTTGGTGGATCATGCCCGACCATGCGCTCCCACACCGTCTACCGCACGTTCACCACCAAGCAGCGCCGCCAGTTCGTGCGCATCACCGACGACGTCCAGGCCGCGGTCGACGAGGCCGGCGCCGACGAGGGCCTGGTCCTCGTCAGCGCGATGCACATCACCGCGGGCGTCTGGGTCAACGACGACGAGCCGGGCATTCTCGAGGATACGCTCGAGTGGCTGGACAAGCTCGCGCCGCCGTCCTGGCAGCCGCCCGCCAACGACGTCGCCGCCGCCCTGGCCCCCGACCCCGGCGACTTCCGCCATCACCGCGGCGGCGAGGACAACGGCGACGCCCACTGGAAGAACCTGCTCGTCCACCACCAGGTCGTCCTGCCGATCACCGAGGGCAACCTGGACCTCGGCCCCTGGCAGGCCGTCTTCTACTGCGAGTTCGACGGCGGGCGCCCCAAGCGCCTGGTCATCAAGGTGCTGGGGGAGTAGCGCACCGATGGCGGGGTACGCGGCGTTTCTGCGCGCGATCAACCTCGGTCGTCACCGGCGGATCAGCGGCGCCGAGCTTCGCTCGCGCTTCGAGGAGATCGGCTTTCACGACGTATCGACCTTCCGCACGAGCGGCAACGTCGTCTTCGCCGCCGAGCGTGAACCATCGACCCGGGTGGCAGACCGGATCGAGGCGGCCCTGCGCGAGTCGCTCGGCTACGAGGTGGCCGTCCTGATTCGCACGGCGGGCGAGGTCCGCGCGATCGCGGATGCCCGGCCGTTCGCCCGCCCGCTGATCGAGGC
>JACCQW010000277.1 GCA_013813955.1 Solirubrobacterales bacterium | reverse complement strand
GTCTTCCTCGCGCTGGGCGTCCTGAGCGCCGTGGCGCTGCTCGTGGCGGGTGCGTTCGACCTGCCGGCGGCGCTCGTCGTCCTCGCCGCCGCCGGCGCCGCCGGCCATGTTCTGGGCCGCCGGTTGTTCGCGCGCCTGCGGCCCGAGCGTCATGAGCGGCTGATCGTCGCGGTGCTCGCGCTCACCGCACTGGCGGCGCTGGCGGGCAGCGTGGCGCGTTGACGCCGTTTCATCGGCCTGAGAGGCTCACCACACGATGAGCCCGCTGGAGTTCGACGCGAGCGTCGGCGAGCAGCTCGAGATCATGTACCGCACGCGCGACGTGCGGCGCCGGCGCGAGCTCGTCACGCAGGCCCTGGGCGTCACGCCGGGTGAGCGCGTCCTGGACGCGGGCTGCGGGCCGGGCTTCTACGTCTCCGAGCTGCTCGACGCGGTGGGCAGCGACGGCTCGGTCACCGGCGTCGACGGCAGCCCTGAGATGCTCGCGGTGGCCGCCCACCGCTGCGAGGCGCACGACAACGTCGCGTTTCATCAGTCCGACGTCACGTCGCTCCCGGTCCAGGACGCCGCCTTCGATGCCGCCCTGTCCGTGCAGGTGCTCGAGTACGTCCCCGACGCCACCGCCGCCCTCGCGGAGATGCACCGCGCGCTGCGACCGGGCGGCCGCGTGGTCGTGTGGGACGTCGACTGGGCCACCGTGTCGATGTACTCGGCCGATCCCGCGCGGATGGCGCGGGTGCTCCGCGCGTGGGACGGGCACCTCACTCATCGCTCGCTCCCGCAGACGCTCGCGACGCGCCTGCGTTCCGCGGGCTTCCAGGACGTCGGGATGCAGGCCCACGTGTTCGCCACCACGGAGCTCACGCCCGAGTCCTACGGCGGGGCGGCCCTCCCGGTGCTCGAGCGCTACCTCGCGGGACAGGACGAGGTTCCCGTTGACGAGGTGGAGGCCTGGGCGGCGGATCAGCGCGACCTCGGAGCGCGCGGCGAGTTCTTCTTCTCCTGCACGCAGTTCTGCTTCACCGCGACGCGACCCGCCTGACGGCCCGGCTACAGGACGCGGGCCAGCCAGGCCTGCAGCGCCGGCACCGTGCGCGGATCGATGTGGTGGGCGGCGTCGCTCTCGTGGTACTCCGGCGCCAGGCCGGCCTCCTCCAGGCGCCGGCGCGCGTCGCGCGCGAAGTCCACGGAGATGACCGGATCGCGCGCGCCGTGGGCGATGAGGACCGGCAGGTCGCGGCGCGACCCGAGCTCGGGCGCCCAGTCGTCCACCGTCGGGATGAAGCCGCTCATGGCCAGCAGGCCGGCGGGGGAGGGGCGACCGGGTCCGAGGGCGGCGGCGTAGGCCATCACGGCGCCCTGGGAGAAGCCGCCCAGCACCGTACGCTCCCAGCCGATCCCCCGCTCGGCCAGCCAGCCGTCGAGGTGGCCCGTCAGCTGCGCGTAGCCGGCGGCGAACGTGTCCGGGTCCGGGAAGCCGACGCGGAGGATCGCGTACCAGTGCCGGCCTCCGGGCGCGATGTCGGTCAGCGGCGCGCCGGGGGTGAGCCCGACCAGGCGCCGGCGCTCGTCGAGGATGTCGAGCAGCGGCGCGAGGTCGTGCTCGTTGGCGCCGCGCCCGTGCAGCAGCACGAGCGCGCCCGCCGGCTCCCCGGCCGCCTCGCGGACGCGGTGGATCACGAGCGCATCACCAGGAGGGCCTGCCACGGGGTGGGGCGGCGTCGGCACAGCCGGTCGGGCGCCATGGGCCGAGGCTACCCTCCGAAGTCGTTGATCGTGCAATCACGAGGGTCTATCGTGCCGGGCATGGCCATCACGACCTCCCGCCCGGCCGGACACCAGCTCGACGCCCGGGAGCTGCGCGCCTGGCGCGGTCTGCTCCGGGCCCACACCGCGCTCGTCAAGGCGCTCGACGCCGAGCTGGAGGCTGCCCACGGCCTGCAGGTGAGCTCCTACGAGGTGCTCGGGTACCTCGCCGACGCCGAGGATCAGCGGATGCGGATGTGCGACCTCGCGTCCACGATCCTGCTCAGCCGCAGCGGCCTCACGCGCCTCGTCGACCGGCTGGCCCGTGACGGCCTGCTCGAGCGCGTGGCCTGCTCGGACGACGCGCGCGGCGCGTTCGCCAAGCTCACGCCCGCGGGGCGCGAGAAGCTGCAGGCCGCCCGCGAGACGCACCTGGCCGGGGTGCGGGCGCTGTTCCTGGACCGCTTCACGCCTGCGGAGCTCGACACGCTTGCGCAAGCGTGGGAGCGCGTGCTCCCCGGCCTTGGCGGATGCTGCAAGACTTGACAGCACCCCACATCCCTGCGGTTGACCTAGTAGAGACCGAGTAGCACTTCGTCCTGCGGGCCGACCTGCCCGGCGTCGCCGAGGAGGACGGCGTGCTCGAGGTCCGCATCCCCGAGCCCGAGCGGGCCAAGCCGCGCAGGGTCGAGATCGCCGTCGGCTCCGGCCAGGAGAACGATCGAGGCCTAGCCTACGCTGCGGGGCGTGAGCGCCCTGCGGATCGAGCACACGGACCCCGGCACGCGGGCGCGTGCC
>JACCQW010000271.1 GCA_013813955.1 Solirubrobacterales bacterium | reverse complement strand
CAGGAGGCCCCCGTCGCCGCGCCGGCACCGGCCAAGGAGCGCCTGTTCGCCCACCCGGCGCGCCCGCGGGTCCTGCCCGCCGGCGGGCAGGACCAGATCCTGAACTCGGAGATGGCCATTCCCGGCTATGAGTCCTTCGGCTCCTACTTCACCGAGGTCTACGGCCTGGACCGCTCCGAGGTCGTCCTCAAGCGCCTGGTCCGCGGGCGGCGGGTGATCGCCGGGACGATCCTCGGGCGCATCGGCCGCACGTCGAGGAGCACCGCGCCGCACCTGCTCTTCGAGGTGCGCCCCGCCGGGCGCGGCGCGCCGCGCATCGATCCCAAGCCGATCCTCGACGGCTGGAAGCTGCTGGAGTCCACCGCGATCTACCGCGCGCAGGGCAGGAACGCGTTCACCGCCTCGGGCGGCCGCGCGTCGATCGGCCAGATCCTGCTCATGAGCAAGGAGGCGCTGCAGCGGCGCGTGCTCTCCAACCCCCGGATCGAGCTGTACTCCTGCGGGCGGCGCGACATCGAGGCGGGGATCATCGACCGCCGGGTGCTCGCCTCGCTGGAGTTCCTCGCCGTGGGCGGCATGAGGCCGACCGTCACCTCGCTGCGCTGCGGCCACGGCTTCTACACCGCGAGCGGCAACGTGTCCCACCACTCCTCCGGCCACGCGGTCGACATCGCCAAGCTCAACGGGATCCCGGTCCTCGGCCACCAGGGCGAGGGCTCGATCACCGACCTGGCCGTCCGCCGGCTGCTCACGCTGCAGGGGACGATGAAGCCGGCGCAGATCATCACGCTGATGACGTACGACGGCGCCGACAACACGCTGGCCATGGCCGACCACGCCGACCACATCCACCTGGGCTTCCAGCCCCGCTTCGACGCGCGCTCACCCGAGGGCCGCCGGGTGCAGGCGGTGCTGCGGCCCTCGCAGTGGATCAAGCTCATCGATCGCCTCGGCGCGATCGACAACCCGACGGTTCGCCTGCGCCCCTCGAAGTACGCGATCAGGGTGCCGGTGCCGCGGGCGTCGGGCCCGCACCGCGGCGAGTAGCGCCGCTCTCGCGCTCGCGCAGCTCCGCCCACAGCGCCTCGTAGGCCCGCGCGGCCCGCCCGTGCGGCGCGAAGTCGGCGAGCACCGTGCGCTGCACGGCCATGCGCTCGACGTCGCTGGCCGCCGGGATCGCGCTGCACAGCACGCCGGGGTGCTCGGCGGCCAGGCGCTCCATCGCCTCGCGGTGCATCCGCTTGCGCCCGTCGGTCATCGAGAAGAAGGCGAGGACCTCGGGCGCCCGCTCGTCCGAATCGGCGAGAAAGCGCTGCAGCTGGTCGAAGGTCCGCAGCGCCAGCGGCGACGGGATCAGCGGCACCAACAGCACGTCCGCGGCGACGAACACGCTCTCGGAGGCCAGCGAGATGGCCGGCGGGCAGTCCAGGAAGACGCGGTCGTACTCGCCGGCCAGCCCCTCGAGCACGCGGGCGAGGCTGCGCGTCGGCTGCTTGGTCGCGTCCAGCGCGAGGTCCATGTTGCGATAGGAGAAGTCGGCCGGCAGCAGGTCCAGCCGCTCGTGATCGGTTCCCTTGATCAGCGTGGCGGGATCGCTCTTGCCGCGCACGAGCCTGCGCCCGCCGCCCTTCACGCGCGGCCTGACGCGGAACAGGAAGGTCGCGGCGCCCTGCGGGTCGAGGTCCCACAGCAGCACGCGGGCGCCATCGCGGGCCGCGAGCTGGGCGAGGTTGACCACGGCCGATGTCTTGCCCACGCCGCCCTTGATGTTGTAGACGGCGATGACGCGGCTCATGCGAACGTCTTCTTCACCCGGGTGCGCTGGTCCTTGGCCGAGAACGCGGCGAAGCGCTCGGCGAACTCCGCGCGCGCCCGCGCCTGCTCGGTGCCGAGACGGTCGATGAGCAGTCCCATCGCCATGAGCGCGGCCGGGCCGTGCTCCAGCGCGGCCGCGTCGTCGCGGATCGAGCGCAGCAGCTCGGCCTGGACCTCGCGGTCCTGGTGGTGACCGAGCACGTCCTGCAGCGCCTTCAGCGAGGAGACCATCGGCTTGACGACCTCCTTGGGGTACAGCGCGGCGAAGAACTCGAGCAGGTAGCGCAGCTCCTTGCCCTTCTTGCGCAGGTCGTGCAGCGCCTCGTGCGGCGTGTCCGGGCCGATCGCGCGACCCATCTTCACCATCTGGCGATACACCTTGGCGATCCGCTCGCCGGCCACGTCCTCCACCGGTCGCGTCGCGTCCGGGCGCTCGTCCTCCGGCGAGTCCACGAGCGCGTCGAGGAAGTCGCGCCAGTTGTCCAGCAGGGCGCGGGTGCGCTCGGAGCGCAGCCCGCGCACCATCTTCGCGCGCTCGGCGCCGAGCCGCAGCTCGAGCAGCTCGCGCAACGGCGCGACAGCGGGCACGGTCTCGGCGGGCAGCGTCGCGGCGAGGTCGGCGAACTCCAGCAGCTGCACGTCGAGGTCGCGGGTCGGGCCGGTCAGGACCTGCAGCTCGCGGAAGCCGTCGCGAAAGACGCGCAGCGG